>QWPU01000075.1:0-3723 GCA_003671065.1 Planctomycetota bacterium
TGGCCAAGCAATGAAGCGAGCGTGTGCATGACAGGACCAGCGACGCAGAGTTTCGAAGGCGAAGTAGATCTTGATGCGTTGGCAGAATCGCTTGCACAACACGGAGTACTCAATGTCTGATCAAGGCCCCGAATCGAACACTGAACTCTCTCCGCTCGAACGCACTATCGCCGCAAAACTTTCCGCGCGCGCCGATGCAATGGAAGCTGATCTCACGCGCTTTGTCGCAATTCCAACAGGCACTGGCTACAGCGAAGGACTCGCGAGATTCCGCGCGATCATGCGTGCGCGATTGACGGCGCTTGGCGCAGAAATCAGCGAAATTGCAGGCGAATCAAAGCCCGCGTGGATTACCCAGCCTGGTCAATCGGTTGACGCGGCGATTCCAGTTTCCCTGCGAGCCGTGTCGCAATCAGCAGTGCATGCGCGCGCTCGACCCATCCTCATCACAGGCCACCTCGACACCGTGCACGATCCGCACGGTCCATTCCAAACGCTCACACCAACAAGCGCCACGCGCGCCGAAGGTCCAGGCGCCATCGACATGAAGGGCGGTCTCGTCATCATGCTTCACGCGCTCGAAGTGCTCGCGGAGTGCGGCGTTGATTGCGCATGGACAGTGCTCTTGAACTCAGATGAGGAAACAGGAAGTCTCCACAGCGCGAAAGCGATTCAGCATGAAGCACGCGAACACGCACGCGCACACGGCATTGGTCTCGCGATGGAACCTTCACTCGCCGATGGTTCGCTCGTGCTCGAACGCCTTGGTAGCTCGACATTTCGGATCGAATGCGAAGGCCGCGCGGTGCATGCGGGTCGCGATTTCGCCAACGGTGTGAGCGCCGTGAACGCGCTCGCTGCACGCATTCTTGAAGCAGCACACTTGGTCGATCTCGACGCTGGCACTGTTGTCAACATCGGTCCACTCGAAGGTGGTCCCGCCATCAACATCGTTGCTGATCGTGCGCGCGCATGGGGTAATGCGCGCTTTCGCGATGCCGCTCGTGAAGCAATAGTCGAACGCGGACTTCGCGCGATGACGACGGCTCCCGATGCGCCACTTCCACGCACGCGACTTGAATATGCATCGAATCGTCCAGCAAAACCTGAGACGCCCGCAGTTCGCGCTCTCGCCGAGGAAGTGCGCGCCATCGGCGAAGCGCTCGGCGAAACAGTCGGCTTCGGAAAATCAGGCGGCGTGAGCGACGGCAACCTCATGCAAGCCGAAGGTCTCGCCACGCTCGACACGATGGGGCCGCGCGGCGGCAATCTGCACCGCCTCGACGAATACATCGAACTCGATTCAATGGCGCCCCGCGCAACAATGCTCGCAATCATGCTGGCGCGCCACGTTTGAGGCGGGTTGATCGAATCACCACCGCTCGGTAACTTCCATTAGGTTATTGCGCTGCAGTAAGACGGCCGAAAAGTCATGCCTTCCCCTGATTGCGCCGAAAGTCACCGTTCATGAGTACGCCACCTTCAGCTCTCACTTCGCCCGCGGTCACCGTGGGTAGCGCGTTGCATTCGAGTAGCGCGATCAATGCAGCTATCAGTGCGATTCGCACCGAACTCGCCGCGAAACAACAGCTCATCACCGAGGCGCGTCCCGCGCAGGCTGAGCACAAAGCAACGCTTGCATCGTGGCTTGCGCGGGCGACTGAAGTGCGTGGTCGTGGTCCGCTCTATCCATATCTAGGTTCGGGTATCGGCAACGGCGCGCTTGTTGAACTCATTGATGGCAGCGTGAAGTGGGATCTCATCAACGGTATCGGCGTGCATATGTTTGGTCATGGTGACCTCGACATCGTTGAAGCCTCATTGCGCGCGTCGCTTGGTGATCTTGTCATGCAAGGCAACTTGCAATTCAACGCTGAGGCCATTGAGTTCGCCGAGTTCCTTGCGTTGGAAGCCGCGCGTTCGTCGCGGCTCAAGCATTGCTTCATCACCAACTCGGGCTGCATGGCGAATGAAGCCGCGCTCAAGGTCTGTCAGCAGAAGACGAATGCAGCGCCGCGCATCATTGCGTTTAGCGATTGCTTCATGGGTCGCTCCACCACGATGTCGCAAATCGGCGACACCTCGGCGTATCGCCAAGGCATCGCGCTCAACATTCATGTCGACTACTTGCCCTTCTATGACGCTGACATGGGGCAGCGCTCAATCGACATGGGACTGTGGCACCTCGAGCAGCTGATTCATCGCTATCCAGGACAACATTGCTGTCTGATCGCAGAGCTTGTGCAAGGCGAAGGCGGATTCAACACCGCGCCGCGCGAGTTTTTCGTGGGGCTTTTTGAAGCGGCAAAAAAGGCAGGCATTCCGATTTGGGATGACGAGGTTCAAACCTTCGGTCGCACCGAAACCATGTTCTGCTTTGAGAGGCTTGACCTCGGTCAGTACATCGATGTTGTCACCATTGGAAAAATTTCGCAAGCGTGCGCGTGCTTGTATACGCAAGAGTTCAATCCGAGGGCTGGACTGCTTTCGGGCACATTTGCTGCGTCAACAAGCGCTTTTGCGACGGGGCTCTGCGCGTTGCGTCGCTTGCAAAACGACGGCTACTACGGTTCAAGCGGCAAGATCGCGAAGCTGTTCGAAGCCTTCAAGCAGCACGCCGACGCATTCATTGCGAAGCACCCCGAGTGGTTCCCGCCAGTGGTGAATTCACTCGGTCGCGCGAGTCGCACATTCGTTGGTGGCAGTGGCGGCATGATGCGTCTCACGCCTTTCGGCGGCAACAAAGAGAAGATCGGTCGCTTGCTCAACAATCTCTTCGAAGACGGCGTCATCGCGTTCAGCGCTGGCCATGGTCCGTATCACTTGCGTTTCCTTCCAGCAGTTGGCGTGATGAAGCCAGAGCAATTCACCAGCGTCTTTGCCATCATGGAGAAGTCGTTCGCACGAACGACCTGATTGCGCATGTTTGTCATTCGTCCCGCCGCTCTCGATGATCTGCCCACGCTGCTGAAGCTTGCGAAGATGGTGCATTTCATCAATCTTCCTGCGGACAAAGATCTGTTGGCCGCGAAGATCAGTCGCAGTCGCAAGAGTTTTGCCGGCGAAGTAGATGACATTCGCCATCGCGAGTTCATGTTTGCGCTGGAAGATCGCGACTCAGGTGAGATCGTCGGCACATGTTCGATTCTCGGATGCGTGTCGTGGGAAGGTCATCCGCACATCTTCTTGAAGACTGGTCGACGCGAGTTCTACAGCGCGGATCTGCAAGGCGGTCAAGTGCACACAACGATTGAGATCGGCACTGATACGAGTGGACCAAGTGAAGTTGGCGGACTCATTCTCGCGCCAGGATTTCGCGGGCATGCTGAGCGTCTTGGCTCGCTGCTCTCGCTCATTCGCTTTCACTTCATTGGATTGCATCGCGATTTGTTCGCCGATCGCATTCTTGCTGAAATGATGGGACCGCTCACGCCCGATTCAGGCACGCTTTTGTGGGAGTATCTAGGCAGACGCTTCATCAATTTGTCGTACAAGGAAGCGGATCTCTTCAGTTCGCGCTCGAAGGAGTTCTTGTTGTCGCTGTGGCCCAAGGGTGAGATTCTTGTCTCGCTGTTGCCGCCCGAAGCGCGCGCGCTCATTGGTCGAGTCGGTGAAGAGACGGAGCCCGCGAAGCGCATGCTCGAGAAGCAGGGGTTCAAGTATCACGGGCATGTTGATCCGTTTGATGGTGGGCCGTATCTCGAAGCGGATGTCGCTGAGATT
>QWPU01000075.1:3766-11286 GCA_003671065.1 Planctomycetota bacterium
GTTACGCGGGACTGAAGTTCTTGCGGGGGAAGGAAGGCACGAGTCGGCGCTTGAGGCCTTCGTGAGTCACCGCGCGCCCGAGAAGGGTCGCGGTGGATTTCGCGCCACGCGCACGCACTACGCGCTCACCGAAGGCGGCGTTGCGTTGCCGAGCGCGACGCTTGAAGCGTTGAGCGCGTCTGTCGGAACGACCGTTGGCTTCACGCCGCTCCCTGAGGCAAAGCCCAAGCAGCGACGCACAAAAAAGGCTTGATTTGCCCTTGCATTCGACGCTCGCTTCACACGCCTATCTCACCCACGCGCCCTCTGATTACATCGATGGCGTGTTTCGACCGTTGCATGGTGACGCCATCACGACGCGCGATCCTGCGTTGCCTTCACGCGTTGTCTGGTGCGGCACGCCGCAACCAACGCACGCCGAAGAAGCAGTCGCAGCTGCGCGTCGCGCACTTCGAAGTTGGAGCGCGCGCACGATGGAAGATCGTCGCGCGCATCTCGAGCGTTGGCGCGAAGTGTGCGTGAAGCACGCCGCGCGATTGTCCGCGGCGATTTCGCGCGAAGTCGGCAAAGTGAAATGGGAAGCAGATCTCGAAGCAAAGATCGTCGCGGAGAAAGTGTTGATCACGCTTGAAGATCGCGTGCTTGCGCGTGTTGCGGGATTCGAAGTTGCTGCTGGTGCGGGAAAATTAGGCATTTGCACCTTCAAGCCGCATGGCGTGATGGCAGTGCTTGGACCGTTCAATTTCCCCGCGCACTTGCCCAATGGTCACATTGTGCCTGCGTTGTTGCTTGGCAACACCATCGTCTTCAAGCCGAGCGAGAAGGCCGCGTCGGTTGGTCAACTGCTTGCTGAACTCGCGGATGAAGCAGGATTTCCCGCGGGCGTCTTCAATGTCGTGCAGGGAACAGCGCCGATCAGCGCGCGTCTCGCGTCGCATCCTGAAGTTGACGGCGTGTTGTTCACCGGTTCATTTCCCGTTGGTCGTCGCATCCTTGAGGCGAATCTCGATACGCCTGGTCGAATCATCGCGCTTGAAATGGGCGGATCAAATCCAACAGTGGTCACGGCGAAAGCAGATCTGCGTCGCGCCGCAATTGAATGCGCGCGCGCATCGTTTGCAACAACGGGGCAACGCTGCACATGCACAAGACGCATCATCGTCGAGGATTCGATCGCCGATCGTTTCATCCCGATGTTCTTGAAGCTCGCATCAAATCTGGTGATCGCCGCCGCCGATGACTGCGTGCCTGCGTTCATGGGCCCGCTGATTACCGACGACGCGCGCAATGAAGTCTTGCGCGCGCAAGAGTCGCTCGCCAAGCGCGGTCGTCTCTTGCTCGAAGCAACTGCGCTCGATCGTCAGGGATATTTCCTCGGTCCGGGAGTCGTAGAAATCGATCGTTTTCGGCTTGAAGAGCACGAATCCGAGATCTTCGGTCCATTCGTCCAAGTTGCGCGCGCAACCGATCTCGATGATGCAATCGCACAAGCCAACGCCACAAAGTTCGGCCTCGCCGCGAGTGTGTTCACCAACGACGAGTCAGAGTGGCGCGAAATTTTTGCGCAAGTGCGTGCTGGTTGCATCAACCTCAACACAGGAACCGCAGGCGCCAGCAGCAAGCTGCCTTTCGGCGGTCTCGGCGCAAGCGGCAATCATCGTCCCGCTGGCGCATTCGCCGTGGACGCCGCGGCATATCCCGTCGCAACGATGATCGATTCGGCAGAGCTCACTATCGCGCAAGGCATGTGCGTCGACGAGCGATTCTTCGTCTAACGACGCGCGCGAGTCGACCTGCCGCGTCAGTTCGTTGAATGGGGGATGCTCCTAGTGGCGCGGTCTGTATGAGCGGGCGATACTTGTGTTGTCGAGGGCTCAGCAGGTTCCATCGGGGAGGACCTGCAACATGTACGCGGAAACGCGTCAATGTGGGCTTCCGATGGAAGCAGTGACCCGCGACTCCTCACGACGGGTCCCCTTCGCTCGAAGGTAGCTTCCAGTTAGGGACGAGTCCTACGCCGCCGCAAGGCGGCGTAGGGCTTTCTACCTAGTGGGCGACGGAATTCAGTACCGACCGCGAATCGACAATTGAGCGGAAAGTTTGATTACACTTTCGCTCCGACAGAGATCTATACACAATTCGAATGTTCTTGAACCGTTTGTGATGGAGCGAGCGTAAGGAAACCGATCATCAGGAAAGTTTGCGGCGTTGCTGTGCAGTTCCGCGACCACAACATCCATACATGCGGCGCCGCGTGCTGCGGAAAGGCACATGGCGCCGCATCCTTTTTTGGGCGTGATGTGAATCGGCGATTGTGCTTGCAGTAGACCTGTCCACGGCACTACCCCACGGATCCCCAGTCCGACAGCAGGGTTGTGGGTGAGACGCTTTGATCGCGCCATCTTCGTCGAGGTCACCGAGTTGAAGCATGGCCACGCGCGCGTTGCGGCGGATTTCGCCAGCTTGTTCGGTGTTGACGGCGTTCAGTTCGTTACTCGACACGCTCCGCAATAAACGCGGGGATCTGCTCCAACGCCACGCGTTCTTGCGCTTGCGTGTTGCGGTGGCGAATCGTCGCGGTCCCGCTCGTGGCACCGTCGTGATCGACCGTGATGCAGAAGGGGGTTCCTGCTTCGTCCATGCGCGCGTAGCGCTTGCCGATCGATTGTTTCTCGTCGAACTCCGCGACATGCTTCTTGCGAATGTCGCGGAAGAGTCGCTCGGCGATCTCGGGCAAACCGTCCTTGTTTACTAGCGGAAACACGCCAGCTTTCACGGGCGCCATGCGCGGCGTGAAGTTCATGTAGACGCCTGACGCGCGCGTTGCATCAGTCGTGTAGGCCTCGCACAGAATCGCGAGCGTGCCGCGATCGGCGCCAGCGCTTGGTTCGATCACATGCGGGAAATAGCGCTCGTTTTTCTCTTGATCGAAATAGCGCATCTTGTCGCCCTTGCCGCAATGCGTCGCATGGGCGCTGAGATCGAAGTCAGCGCGGTGCGCAATGCCTTCGAGTTCGCCGAAGCCTGGTGCGGTGAACGGAAAGCGATACTCAATGTCGCTCGTGCCTGCGCCGACCTTCGCGTAGTGGGCGAGTTCATCGCGATCATGCTCGCGAAGAATGAGGTTCTCACCTGCGAGTCCAATCTGCTGCCACCAGTTGAAACGCCAATCGCGCCACCAGGCGTACCACTCGTTAGCGCTGTCAGGGCGAATGAAGAACTCGATTTCCATTTGCTCGAATTCGCGGCTGCGGAAGGTGAAATTGCGTGGAGTCACTTCGTTACGAAACGCCTTACCAATTTGCGCGATGCCAAAAGGCACACGCACGCGCGTCGAGTCGCAGACATTCCAGAAATTCGTAAAGATGCCTTGCGCGGTTTCGGGGCGCAGATAGGTGAGTGAACTCTCATCGCGCACAGCGCCGGAATTCGTCTCGAACATAAGACCGAATTTGCGCGCCTCGGTAAGCGTGCCAACCTCTTTCGCGTGCGGACCAACCGTGCGCGCGCGATCTTCGGCCGTGAGCACCATGAATGATCGCAGCATGTGCACAGAGGGATCCAATGCATCGCGCTTCTCGTAGCGCGCAAGTCCCTTCGTTGCAGCGGCGCATTGCTCTTCATCATTCTCGATGTAGGCGTACAGTCGCGCGTTGTCGGCCGTCGAACCGAGCACAATGAGATGATCCGCGCGATAGCGTTGTTTGCTTTCCTTGCAGTCGACCATCGGATCGTTGAATCCACCGACATGGCCCGATGCAATCCATGTCTTCGGGTTCATGATGATCGACGAATCGAGTCCAACAATGTGGACAGCGTCTCCATCGGGACCAATGAGTTCGCGCTCAACCACATCGTTCCACCACGCGTTCTTCAGATTGCGCTTGAGCGACACGCCCAACGGACCGTAATCCCAAAACCCGTTGATTCCGCCGTAAATCTCTGATGATTGGAAGATGAAGCCTCGTCGGCGGCAGAGCGCGACGATGTCTTCCATCTTTTTTGGAGCGGACGGGGAAGGCGTTGGCGTGGTGATTTCAGACATGGTGCAAAGGCCGCGAAGGCGGTGGTGAGTGGCAAGGAATATCGGCAGACGGAGCGGCGTTCGATCAACTCGGCTTGAGACTCAGCAGCGTGAAGAGCTCCATGCGCGAAGCGGGATTCGTGAGGAATGATCCGTGCAGTTTCGAAGTCGTGGTGATCGCGCCTGGTTGACGCACGCCGCGATAGCACATGCAGAAATGCCGCGCTTGAATGATCACCGCAACGCCATGCGGACGCAGCGTCGTGTTGATCGCGTTGGCGATTTGCGCAGTCAACTTCTCTTGCACTTGCAGGCGCTTCGAGTAGATGTCGACCACGCGTACGAGTTTCGAAAGCCCGACGACGCGTCCATTCGGGATGTACGCAACATGCGCCTTGCCGACGAACGGAACCATGTGATGCTCACAGTGACTATGAATCTCGATGTCCTGCAGTAGCACGAGTTCGTCGTAGCCCTCGATCTCGGTAAAGGTCCGACTAAGCGGCTCCATGGGATCGGCGCCGTAGCCCCAGAAGTGCTCGTACATAGCGTTTACCACGCGCTTGGGTGTATCAAGCAACCCTTCGCGCGTTGGGTCATCGCCGATGAATCCCAGCAGGGCGTGCACATGCTTCATGGCGGCTTGCGCTTCGGGCGAAGTCAGGTCGGGTTCTTGCATTGGACGGACAATCCTAACGCTTCGCGGCGGCGATTGCATCGGCGCGCAATCGCGGGAGAAGGCCGTATTCTGTGCGGTATGCACACGGTTCACACTCGGCTTCATGGCGGCATTCTCAAGCGACTTCTCATTGCGATTGCAATTGCGTTGGTGCTAGCTCTTGTCGCAGGCGTACTGATGATTGATTCGATCGCACGCACGGGAATCAACGCGGCGGGGACATATGCGCTTGGTGTGCCGACCAGCGTGAAGGAGGTGTCGATCGGATTGCTTTCGGGCGAGTCATCGATACAGGGTCTTGCTGTCGACAATCCTGCAGGGTTTGCTGACGCGAAGATTCTCACGCTTGATCGAGTGCAGCTGGGCGCGGGGATCTCGACGATTCTCGGTGAGCGCATCGTGGTTGATCGCGTGGCACTCACCGGCCTCACGCTTGATCTTGAGAAGCACGCGGATGGAACGCTCAATGTGACGAAGTTGGTCGATCACTTGAAGGAAGTCACGGGCTCGAGCGACACGAAAGAACCTGCAGCTATGGGCGAATCGAAAGAAGTCGTCATCAAGGAACTGCGACTCGAGAAGATCCGCGTGAACTTACGCAACATGGTGGGCGGCAAGAGCGGCGTGATCGAAGTGAACTTGCCTGATCTCATATTGCGCGATCTCTCGTCGAAGGGTGGAGTCGATGTGCTCACGAGCGAAATCTCTGGCGTCGTGCTCGGCTCGGTGATGGAAGCAGTGCTTGCGGCAAACATTGAAGGGCTTGGTGCTGATGTCATCGGCGGACTTCGCGGTGCGGTTGACGGGGTTGGTTCCGTCATCCCTGCGTCACTGAAAGACGCTGTTTCAAAGGGAATTCAAGACGCAGGCAGCGCGCTTGAAGGTGTAGGCAAGTTGCTCGGTACCGAGACGAAGAAGCTCCTCGATGATGCTGGAAAGTCGCTGCAAGAAGGGGTGGGCAATGCGTTGGACGGTATCTTCGGTGGCAAGAAATAATGAGCGACCTTCCTCCGAATTACATTGCGCCGACTGATGACACTCGAACATTGTGGACTGGCCGTGATGACGGTCCTGACGCTCATGCGCGCCGTTGGCATCAAGCGGTGCAGATGTTTGATCTGCGCAACACGCTTGAGCACTGCTTCGATCCAACGATCTGCTTCATCGGTTATGCAAGCGATCTTGGCGTGCGCATGAACGAAGGTCGTCTTGGTGCGGCGCTTGGTCCAGCGCGTTTGCGCAGCCGCATGGCGTCGTTGCCGTGTGTTGAAGGCATCACGCTGCTTGACTGCGGAGACATCATCGCCGCCGACACTGTGCTCGCTACGCAAGAAGCGCTTGCGAATATTGTTGAACGCGTTGTGCGCGCAGGCGCGTTGCCGCTCATTCTCGGTGGTGGGCACGACAGCGCGTTCGGACAATTTCTCGGCATCGCGCGCGCAAACGCAACGCCGCCAGCGTGCGTGAACTTCGACGCGCATCTCGATCTGCGGCCGATTCCCGAGAGCGGCCCCAACTCAGGCACGCCGTTCACGCAAGTATGGGAATGGTGCAAAGCGCACAGTGCGCCGTTTCGCTACGCCGCGCTTGGTATTCAACGCATGGGCAACACTGATTCGCTCTTCACGCGCGCAGAGCAGGCGGGCGCGACGCTGGTCGACGCCGATGGATTTGCGCTCGACATGATTGAGGTCGTGATGGAAGCGATCAACGATGCGGTCGATGAAGCCGAAATCTGCTTGTCAGTTGATCTGGATGTCTTCGCGTCGGCGTTCGCGCCTGGCGTGAGTGCGCCGACGGCGATGGGCATTGCGCCTGATGCAGCATTTCGCCGCGTGTTGCGTGGCATGCTCGCGTCTGGACGCGTGCGTGCTGTTGAGATTGCTGAACTCTGTCCGCCGCTTGATCAAGATGATCGCACGGCGCGTTTGGGTGCAGCGATTGCGTTTGAAGTTGCGTCGGGTTTTGCGGAAGCCGCAGAGGATGAGGATGACGAAGCGGAAGACAGCACCGATTCAACTGAGCCGCGCGAAGGTGGAAGCGATCCATCAGCGGGCAAGGGCGACGACGCGTGAGCGCGATACGCATTGGTCTTGACATCGGCGGCACAAAGATTGAAGCAGCCGCAGTGCGTGGTGAAAGCGAAGTCCTGTGGCGTGAACGCGTGGCGACGCCGCAAGGTGACTACGACGCGAGTGTGCGCGCGGTGGTGGATCTTGTTGCGCGTATGGCGAAAGAATTGACGCTGCCGAGTGAGACGCCTGTTGGAATCGGCGCGCCTGGATCGATTTCACCGATCAGTGGAATGCAACGGAATTCGAATTCAGTGTGCTTGAATGGTCGACCGTTTGCAGCGGATCTTGAGCGCGCGCTCGTGCGGCGCGTGCGCATGGCGAATGACGCGAATTGCTTTGCCCTCGCGGAATCTATCGCAGGTGCCGCGCGTGGGGCGAGTGTTGTGTTTGGCGTGATTCTCGGCACAGGCGTTGGTGGTGGCGTGGTGATCGATCGCGTCGCGCGTGAAGGTCGCAATGCGGTTGGCGGCGAGTTCGGTCACGGTCAACAGCAGGGGATTGCAGAAGAAGCGTTGCGTGATGGGCGCGTTCACCAGCCACGCGCGTGTTACTGCGGTCTTGTTGATTGCCGCGAGCAATACATCGCTGCTGCTGCGGTTGAACGCGAGTTTCTTGCGCGGGCTTCACACGCGCTTTCGCTGCGAGAGATTGAAATCAGAGCGAGCACGGGCGACGATGAAGCGCGTGATGCGATCGAACGATGGGCGCAACGCGTCGCGATATCGCTTGCCGATGTCGTCAA
>QWPU01000076.1:0-4014 GCA_003671065.1 Planctomycetota bacterium
ATCGTGGGTCGCTGTGAAGGATTGCTCGCGAGCGACTTCTGCACGAGGCGCGAAAAATCACTTGATACATCCAGTATCTGCTGGTGCAGCGGCAAGTCACTGCCAATCTCGTCGTGTGGAATTCCTTCACCTCCGACGAGGACTTCAGCAGCTTCGGGCGCGAACTTTCCCGTGAGAAGCAGCACGCTCATCGAGGCCAACGCGAACACATCGACCTTGTCGCTGAGTGCCCGCCTCTTCAGCATTTCTGGAGCCGTGTAGCCGAGTTGAATACGCGTGTTGTCAACCGTTGCATCGACAGGAATCATCTGTCCCAAGCCCGCGAGCTTCGTTGTGCGGCCACACGACACGAAGACCGACTGTGGCTTCACATTCGCATGAATGAAACCGTGGCTGTGGATGTAGGTGAGCGCGCTCGCGGTATCGCGAAGGACTCCAAACGCGAGCGAAGGATCCAGTTGCGTTTCGAGGAGCGGAGTGCAGTCGAGAGCCTCCATCACGAGAGCGAGGATGCGCGCGCTTTCGAGCGATTCGCCAACATGAAGAAGCGCGTGCGCTCGACGCAGGTTCGGATGCGTGAAGTTGCGGCATCGCTCCCACTCGTTGCGCACGCTCGCGAGATGGTGATCTTCGCGGGCATTGACCGCGTGCACATGCTTGAGCGCGACACATGTCTGCGTGGCGGTGTGTTCGGCGAGATAGACGCGACTCCACGCGCCGTCGCCAAGCCAACGAAGGATGCGATAGCCAAAGGCGTGACTGTGCAGCGTTTCCCGCTGCGCACCACAAGTGCGGCGCGCCTGGGGCGTGCGCGGATTGCGAGGGCAGTGTTGCTTAAGCGCAACGGGCGTGATCGGAGGTGGCGCATCAAGCGGCTTGCATGTGGACTCTTGTTGGCGATCGTGCCATTGGAGTTCATCAAGAAGATCGTGCAACTGTGGACGCTCACTCGGCTCACTATGCAGCGCTTGGTCGATGAATTGAGCTAACGCATCCGGAATGGAAGTGATAAGTTCTTTGATCGGCGCGTCAATACCGAACAGTTCCGGCGGTATCTGCTTGGCAGCAATGGGATCAGAGCGAATTGCCGCGGGATGGAATTTATCCAAAAACAGCGTGTAGGCAGTGCTTGCGAAGAGAAACGCATCAGTCGCAGGCGTGACTGCCTGACCGCGCACGATCTCAGGGGCGAGGTATCCGGGCGAACCTGATCGAAGCGGTTTCACTTTTCCATTTACTGTTGCATCACCAACTCCGCCCAGACGCACGCGGCCAAGCACTGAGACATAGAGGCAACCAGGCCGAAGTGCGCCGTGCACAAAACCAGCAGAGTGCATCGAATCAAGCGCACACGCAACACGGCGCAAGATGTCGAGTGTGTCAGAGAAATCAAAGATCACCCTTGATCGCATCGGACAATCGAAGAACTCGGTGAGGAGTCCGTAGCCTGTCACGTGGCCAGTGCCATTCGATTCAGGCAGCAAGCGAACATAGCGACGCAGCACGGGATGAGTGAGTTGCGAGCCAATGTCCCACTCTTCCTTCGCTCTCGCGAGCACGCGCAAATCACCATGAGCAGGAAGACGCACATGTTTGAGCGCGTACATCTGCCCCGTGGATGGATCTTCGACTTGGAAGATGTTGCTCCAGGTGCCGCGACCGAGCTTGGCGCGCACGCGGAAACCCAACAGATGAGGATCGCTCCGAGAGCTGACCTTCTGCTTCAAATGAGCGCTGTCCTGTGAATTCATAGTGCCGATCCGAATGTTGATTGATGCCTCTTGACCAAAGGCGCCCATCGTCTTCCCTGTCTTACCCGTCAGTTTCGCTGAGCAGCGTAGGGCAATCGTGAAGAAACAGGGAAATCAATTCGATGAACACACACAAGTTTCAGCAAGCGATGTTCGACGCGCTCAAGCCTCGGCGAAGTCATCGCGAGCGGCGTAGCCACCACGAGTGAGTCGCGCGATTTGGCGGAGCAGATCGTTCAGCAGCGTTGATGCTCCGAAGCGGAAGAGATGGGGCGAAAGCCACGCGTCACCGAGCGTCTCATGCACCATGACCAGTTGCGCAATCGCTGATTTTGCCGTGCGAATGCCACCCGCGGGCTTCATGCCGATGCGCGTGTTGGTTTCATGAAACGCATCGCGAATCGCTTCGAGCATCACGAGAACGACAGGCATTGTCGCCGCGGGCGTCACTTTCCCTGTGGAAGTCTTTATGAAGACTTCGCCATCAGTGAGCGTGCCAGTGGAAAAGGCTGCGCGGATGGCGATGTCGCTTGCGTAACGCACCGCGTCGAGCGTTTCGAGTTCGCCAGTTTCAAGAATGATCTTGAGATGCGCGGCGCCGCACGCTTCTTTCACGCGCGCGATTTCGTCGGCGACGAGCGCGTACTCACCAGCAAGAAACGCACCGCGACGAATCACCATATCGATTTCATCCGCGCCTTCGCCCACGGCGCGACGCACATCCTCGAGACGAATGTCGAGCGGAAACTGCCCGCTAGGAAATCCTGTGGCGACTGAAGCGATTTTGACGGTTGAGCCCACCAGCGCCGCACGCGCCGTGGCCACGAGATTTGGATACACGCAAATCGCGGCGACGCTTGGAATCGGTGCGCGTCCAGCCACGCGAAGCACGCGGTCAAGCGCGGGCGCTGGCGAAATCGCCTTCTGACACAGCGAACGGACCTTCTCGGGCGAGTCCTTCCCTTCAAGCGTCGTGAGATCTGTCATCGAGATCGCAAGTCGAAGCGCGAACTCTTTCGAAGTCGCTTTGATCGAGCGCTTGCCAAAACTTTCCGCACGGCGCGTGGCCATGATCGAGTCAACGCCTCGGCGCGGCGGAAGCGTGATCGGATTCATGACGACACTCGTTGCGAAGTCTTAGCCACCGCGCGCCACACGGAAAAGCGTGGGAAGACTCGCGCCACCACGAAGCACAAGCTTGCGAGTGGTCGCGTTCTCGACACCGTAGACGAACAGCATTTCGCCACGATTATCGAGGATATAGAGCGTTTCGTAGGGGCTCTCGTCAGGACCTTGACCAGTGCTCGAGGTGATCATGGTGAATCCGCCGACACCCATCGCGGAATCCATCGCGTACGCCGCTGGATGCAATCGTCCGCTTTCAACAATCGCAAACGCGGTGATCGCAAAGGCGCTGACGGCGAGGATGGCGGAGGTTGGTTTCATAGATGACATTCAGTTCGATCGCGGACGAAACAAATCAGCCGCGTCTGTGGTCAAACTGCGGTAACCAAGGCCTTGAATCTGCTTCGTGCGCGGATCCCATTGCACTGCGATCACTTCTTGCGTTGACTCATCCATCACATACAACGCGTGCGTTTCGGTGCCTTGGATGCGTCCACTCACAGCGGTGTAGGTGCCGCGAGGACGCATCGCTTGCGCCCACGCAGTCCCGCTCAACTCAACGATTGCAAGCGCCGCGAGCGCCGCGATGTTTGCGCCGATGAGAATCTTCGTTGGTGTAGTTGCGCGTGGCATGAGTAGCTCAAAGATCAGTGTGTGAACGCTTCGACGGCATGAGCGACACCGCAACGATGACGCCGAAGAGAATGGCAACAATCATGTAGCCAACGATCGGACTCGTCGCAGGCGTGAAGTTTGGATCTGGTGGCGGCTCAGCTTGTGCAAAGGCAACAGTGGCGAGCGACAGAGGAGCGAGCAGGGCAATCGTGCGAGAAAGGCGCATCGGCGCAGGATACGAGAGTGCGCCCGATCCGTCGAGCGGACAGTCACGGCAGCCGCCGCTCGATTCGAGCAAGTGGTACGCGCCGGCGCAAAACAGTTTCGCGTTGTACTCATGAATGCAACTGGGTGGAGCGACGCGGAGTTGACACGCCGATCGCTATCGTGCTGAGGCAAGCTAGCGGCTTAGAGATCTTGCATGAGGGTGCACGATCCCAAGTGACATCGAATTGCGCGGACGGCGCGCGTCAGCCAAGTATGCGCGCGTCAGCCGAGTAACGCGTCTGGATCTTCAAGCAAC
>QWPU01000076.1:4024-11078 GCA_003671065.1 Planctomycetota bacterium
GTGCAAAGGCAACAGTGGCGAGCGACAGAGGAGCGAGCAGGGCAATCGTGCGAGAAAGGCGCATCGGCGCAGGATACGAGAGTGCGCCCGATCCGTCGAGCGGACAGCCACGGCAGCCGCTGCTCGAGTCGAGAGTCGTATGGCGTGAGGACTCCGTCGCGCCGTACCTTGAAGTCAGTCAAAAGTATCGCGCGGGGAAATTTCCTAAGGCTTCTACTCACAATATTAAAAGTGTGGAAACAAGTTGTTTTTTAGTTGACACATCAAACCAAAGCGATTCAACTGCACCTGCGAAGTCCCCGTGGAAGTCACCACTCAATGGAGCGAAACATGCAGAAAACGACGGCAAACTACGGAAAAACTCAGCACGCAGCAGCACGCAGCAGCGCGCCGCCACTCACGCAATCGCCTAGTCGTTTGACAGGATTGTGTGTAGCAGCACTCATGTCGCTGCCACTCGCGACGACATGTTTGGCGCAGGTGATGCCTGTACTCATCGAGCCAATTGAGGGTGTTGACCTGTGCACTGAGTGCGATGGATATGTGATCCGCGCGTATGACGACAACCCATTTACGACGCAGTTGGTCACGATGAAGCGCGGTTGGATCATGACGGCTGCACCAACTCAAAAGACTTGTGCGAAATGGGTTTTCATAGCGGTTGGCGCAGGAGCGGACATCAACTCCGCTGCCTACCTGTGGGATGCTCCGTATGGTGATGAGGTGTGTTCAGGTGAGATGACTCCGTCAGATCTCCAGAAACAGGGCGCGCGCAATCGATCGATTACTTGGGTTCTTCCCTGTGAGCCGAAGCCGGCCCTGTTTAGATTCACGGCGAAAGCACGTGTGCAAACAACAGGGCGCATTGATGCAAATGATCTTTGGTTCCACACCACTGGCTGCGGTGGGTTGTGGGCCGCTGCTTCAACGAGCTTTACTTTCGACTATTCAGTTGACCCGATTCGCAACAGCCTTGGACCTAATCCATGGCCCGGGGTGCGCGGTGCTACTAGTACCACTGCGGGCAGTTACTGCGAGGGAGCTGTCCAGATGAGCGCCTTTGCGGGCACTACAGGTTCAGGCATCGCCGCAACGTGGGTGTGGTCGGGAGATGTTGCGAGCCAACAGCTCAATGTTGTGGTTTTGCCACAAGGGGAGCCAACGCCATACGCGGAGTGGGAGGTATGCGCGGCGATCGAGCATGCGAGAATTAGAGCCGTCGGCCAGGTGGAGTACGTGATGTCTGCGGCAGGCGCACATGAAGTCTCGGGCAGCGCGCAAGTCAACACGTTTCCATCCCCAGATCACCCCGTCAAAATTGAGATCCTTCAAACCTGCAGCGAGTGCACTGATCCGTCTCATCCCAACCCAGGGAGCTCTGGAGGATCTCAGTGAAGCAGACGTGGAAGCACACATGTAAGCACACGCGTCTTGCAATCGTGGGTCTTGTCGGACTCTCTTTCACATTGAATTCACCGACCGCGTCAGCATCGAATTGGGACACGCTCCTTGCGAGCGTCAATCGAGGTGACTTTGGCGAGGATACGGGCGGTAAACTTATGCGAGACGCAGTGCGCGCGGTTGAGCAAGAACTCGCACGCTGCAAGGATCGGGAGACACTGGAGTCTTCGTTCGATGAGCGTTTTGTGCTGGTCGCGAAGGGATTTCCGTGGAAGCCCGAGCGCCCTGGGACGCGTCAGATGTATTTCGACCACCTCATGGGTTCGATCCGAGAGATCGTGCCGATCGTTCTTGAGTGCAGCCGAGGCACACCGTGTGATCCCAAGGTTCTTGCGACATCACGGCTTGTTGTCGAGAGCGCGTTGAATGCATTTGACGAAGACCTTGCAACGTCCGTGGTTGTTCCAGCCGCAATGGTTGCAGATGTGCACAAGGTTGCAGATTCGCTGATTCGTGAACCCGTTCGCGCGGGATCGCTCTGGTATGGAATGCCCCTCGGAGCTGATTACCCAGATCGCATGCGCCGCGCGTGGTATCCACTTTTGAACACCCCGCAAATCAATGGAGAAACAGCGGAATTGAACAATCAGTTGGTGGCAGCCTTCATCGCGGAACTTCGTGCGATTGAAACGCAGAGCGGTAGTGGCTGCGATGACGCGCTCATGGATGTCACGATCGAATGGTGGAACTTGCATCCAGAACTTTACGCTCAAGTTCAGGCATTTCAGAATCGTCCGCGTGATTTTGGACGCTCGTCAAAAATTTTCGAGGAAGACGAAAACGCATTTCGAGCAGAAGAGCGAGAGCGTGCCATTTCGGACGGTGTTAGCCATCTTCGCACTGAGGCAGCCGCGCTGATGGCGAAGATTCGGACGGCGCTAGATTCGCTTCCCACAGGTCAACAATCCGCTTCATTCGTTGTGGAGTTTGCGCAAGGGGCGATCATGCGGATCGACTGCGCACGACAGCCGAACGCGCCTGAAACTGCGATTGACGCCGCATCACTGTGGTCGTTCTCTTGCCCGCGCGCAATGATTCAAAAATTCGACACATTGCCAGTGACGCTTGTTGGGCGCGAGGAGTTTGCTGCGCTCTTCGCGGGCGCAGAGTTCATGAGTGGATCAACGGCGCGTTGGACGTTTGCATGGGAGGGTGAAACCGTCGCCTTATGCATGATTGGAAGCGAGCCAATTCTCGGAGCTCTTGGAGGAATCAACGAGTTGCCGCTCGTGTTGCGTACGACCGCGCGAAGCGAATCGACGATCGCAAAGGCGGCTGCTGGTTTGAGGCTGAGTCTGATCGAAACGCCGCGCGAGATTTCCGATGTTCTGTGTGAATCTGCAGCAATTCAAGCGGTGTGGCATGCGAAGTGTTCTGGCAGTGCGACAGAAAGAGCCGCAGTGTTCGCCGCACTCGTTCGGCTCGAAGCGTGCGAGTGGAGTGATGGATGCGCGGCCGACAGCGCCGCGGTGAGCGCGCTCCGACAAGAGGACGCAGCGCTCGCACTTCTTGAATCATCTGTGGATGATCCGTTTCGCATTGCGTGGCTCGCCGTCATGCATGATCGCGCGCGCACGCTTCCCGCGTGCCTCGCACCGAAAGTGATTGATGCATTGACGGGTTGGGAGTTGCGTCGAAACGCGAAGAGTGCGACAACGTCAACGACAGCGCCAAGCACAGCATCTGAGTCGAGCGGCGGCATCGAATGAACCGTGCAATGAGTCGGGAATGGTTGTGGCTTTCGACTCTTGCGCTTTCAACTCTTGCGCTCGTAACGCTCACATCATTCACCACTGCTGTGCAAGCACAGCAAGAGGCGCTTCCGCTCACATCAAGCCGCGTGATAGGTCGGGGTGAAATGTCTTCGGAACTCTTGCTCGCAGTTGCGTCTGCCCTTGCGCCAATCTTTGCGGACCCCGCGTTACGACTTGAGTTGACGACATTCAAGTTCGAAATGGGGAAGGCGCGACGCACGTTCTGGAGGGGTGAATTGCGCGGCAAGGGTGGCGATTGGGAGATCGACATTTTCTGCGCGCCCGCAACTCCAGCGGACTTGCAACAAAACGTGAAACCAATCGTCTGGGCGAGCTTCGGATGGAAGCGAGGCGAAGGCTCAACTGAAAGCTCAACCGAAAGAATGACCGGCGGCGAGGTGTGGGTGCGAGTGCTCCCTGCACCGAATCCCACAACCAATCCCGCGGCCATGGATCCGCGCGCACATTGCTATGCCTTCGGTGGAATGTTTGTCGCACCTGATGCGCTGCGCTCGTGCGCCTATTGGAACGCGCTTCCTGCGCTCACGCCGAGCACAACAGCAGGAACTCTTTCGACGCTCGATCTTCGCGCGGGCATTTCCGCCGTTCGCACGCGCGAAGTTGGTGAGATTGCGATGTACGAGCCGTCGCTTGCAAATCCCGGCAAGACGCTTGAGTGGTCGCGAAGCACACATGCAGGACTACGCACAGTCATGACAGCATGGAATGTGGGTGACGATGTGTTTACCGCGAAAGCGCAGGAGTGTGCGGCAGTGGCGCTTCGCGACAACGGCGCGCACACAAGTTTTGTTCTCGAAAAATATGTGCGCGGAACATACGCGTGGTCATTGCCGATGCACATTGATGATGCACGAGTGGGCGATGCGTTGGGTCATGCCCTGACGGACGCACCACCACGGTGCAAGGAACTCATGTCTCGCGCTCTCTCCACGGTACTGCGCACAGATGAAACAGTGAGCGCGGAATCAGTACAGCGAGCACTCGACGCGCTGCCCGAAGAGTTACGCTCGCTTGCTGTTCGTCCCGCGCTTGAGTTCGATTCGGACGGCATGGCGGAGACGCTGCGACTCGCGATTAGTTTTCGCGCAGCACTGCTTGAGAATCCACTCGACACAACTCAACGGCGCGCGCGCGGGGTTGAGACAGCCAAGCAACTTGTGGACGCGGTGCTCAAGAGCGCATTCAGTTCGCGAAAATCACTCTGTAACGCCACTGGATGGACGGATCTGCAAATGACGCAGCACCTCGCTGCAATTGCCTCACCCGTGACCACGCGCATCGGCTGCGCGTTTCCATCGCTTCTAGACGAGATTGATCCGGCGCTGCTTGCTTCCGAATTTCCACGCGTGTGCACGCATGGATTCTTCACGCAGTTGGCTGTCGAGTTGAATCGAGTGCGCGCCAGGGGACGCGAGATGGGCGCAGATCCTGCGCACATCGAATCTGTGTGGTACGACGAGTGCCTGTATGTTCAATTGCAAGTTAACTCAGCCTTTCGAGATCAGGCGAGGAAGTTGCTCAAGCAAGCGGACAATCAGGCGCCCATTCTCGTCGCGATTCGAGAGTGGAATGGTGCATTGAAAGACCCGCATCTGATTGGTACCGGAACATTCGCGCTCTTCACCCCGCACTTGACCGTTGAAGCGGTCGCACCGTGTGTGATGCCCGCCGCGCTCGCCGCGCAACTCCCCGAGTAACACACGTTTTGATACATGACTGATGCATGCCACTCACAACAAGAAAACTGTGGAAACCAGTTGTTTTTTAGTTGACACATCAAACCAAAGCGATTCAACTGCACCTGCATGCACCTGCGGAAGTCCCAGCGGAAGTCACCTCTTAGTGGAGCTCAACATGCAGAAAACCACGGCAAACTTCGGAAAAACTCAGCACGCAGCAGCACGCAGCAGCGCGCCGCCACTTATGCAATCGCCCAGTCGTTTGGCAGGATTGTGTGTAGCAGCACTCATTTCAGCAACAATTTCCGCGCCGAGTTGGGGGCAGATCGATCCGGATTTTCCCGGCCTCGCTGGACCCGAGGTCGTTCCGTGCTGCGACGGCTATGCGATCTATTCATGGAGCGACGGCACTGAGGAAGATACGAATGACCGTGGTTGGGTGCGCACGTCGATCCCTGGGTTCACTAATCCACAGCCTTGCGCGCTATGGAAGTTCAGGGCTGAAGCTTTCGGCGCCGACATCCATGCATGGGCGGAACTCAAGGATGCCCGCAACGGCTCTTGGACTTGCTCAGGCGAGGCGACGCCAATCAACCGGCTTCGCAAAGCGGGAACCCGTTACAAAAGAATTTTATGGGCACTGCCGTGTGCTCCAGCCCCCGCCCTCATTCGTTTCTGGGCAGAGGCGAGAATGGCCACGACGGGGCGAATCAACGCAAATGACGGCTATGAAACCGCGGGCTGCGGCGGATTGTGGGCTTTGGCAGCAGTGGGGTTTGAGTTCGATTCCGTCATCGACCCTGCACGAGATGTGAGTGGCGTGAACAGATGGCCAGGTCCGCGTGGAGCAACATGCATTACGGCGGGTGGGTATTGCGAAGGGGGTATCACCATGACCGCATTCGCGGGTTCGGAAGGCGCAGGTGTCTCGGGGTCATGGACTTGGTCGGGTGATATTGCGAATCAACCAATGAATATCGTGTTGCTCCCTCCCGATCAGGCGGTTCCCTGGTTCCGGTGGGATGTGTGCGCAGCATTCGAGTCGGCGGTGCTATCCGCGACGGGATCCGTTGCATTCGTTTTTTCGGCGTCAGGGGCAACTGAAGTCTCATCAACGGCGCAAACCTCAACTCAAGAAGTCAATGACGATTGGCCAGTGAAGATCCAGATTATGGAGACATGCTCCAACTGCGTCACCCTGCCCCCATCAAATCCAAGCAGCACCGGGGGACACCCATGAAGAGACTTCACATTGCGATCATGACCACACTGTGCATGCTGAGTGCACCTCCCGCACTTGCGTCACCTGCACACGCGTCACAGTGGGACATGCTGCTCGCGAGCGTCGATCGCGGAGAGTTTGATGGCGATGCTGACGGCCAATTGATTCGAGACATCGTGCGTTTGATCGAGAAAGAACTGACGCGATGTCCAGAGCGAGAAGCCCGTGAACTGAAGTTCAATATCTACGGCTCGCTCATGCAGCAAGGCTTTCCTTGGCCCGCGAATCGTCCAGCGACGCGTGAGAGATACTTCCTTAAGGTCCTCGGCATTCTAGAGAATATTGTCCCAGAGGTTGTGGAGTGCAGTCACGGCTCGCCGTGCGATCCAAAGATCTTGGCTGCATCGAAGCAACTTATTGCGCTGGCGTTGAGCGCTTTCGAAGAGGACCTTGCGACATCGACGTATGTGGTCGGGGCAGCACGCGATCGGTGCTTACGAACGGTGGCGAAGTGCCTTGCCGAGCCAGTGGAACCCAGTTCATGGTTCTACGGCATGCCGATCCCGAATGATTATCCCGATCGCATGCGGCGCGTGTGGCATCCCATACTCTCGAGACCAAAAGAAGACGCGACGAGCTCACCGACACTCGAATTCTGGGCTGGATTCGATTCGGAATTGGAGGCCATCAAGACAGTGAGCGGACCGGGATGTGCCGTGGCGCTTTGGGATGGGGCGGATGAGTGGTGGCAACAACATCCACAACTCGCCGAGCAACTCAAGGCCGTGAGCAACCGACCTGGCATCGACGACCTGGAGCGTCAAGTGCAACAGGAAGCTCGGGATGCTCGCACGGCGGAGCGCGCGGCGGAATCGGTGGTCGATGGCGACGTAGAACTTCAGTGGGAAGCTATTGCG
>QWPU01000077.1 GCA_003671065.1 Planctomycetota bacterium
CATCATGAACACCGACAACGAAGTTTCGAACTTCCTCGATGACGGTCTCTATGGCATGGCGGAAGCGTCGGCCGTTGCAGGTCCCGCCAAGAGCGACCCGCACAATGCAGGCGGACCAGTGCCTGCGGCGTATTACTACATTCGCACCAAGGGCGTGTTCGGCGGTCTGCTTGTCGGTGGCGTTCACTTCTCTATTGCCGACAAAGTGAATCATGAAACCTACGGACATGATGTCACGATTGGCCAGATCACCAACGGTACTGCGAAGCCGCCTGATGGCACGCAGATCCTTTGGAAGTCGCTCAACTAAGCGATCAACTCAGCGATCAACTCACTGTGCTTCGCACTAGCTGATGTACGCGCGCGTGGTGTATTCACTCACCATGCGATGCGTCGAGAAGAAATCAGGAATCGTTGCGGCACTCGCAAGCGCGCGCTTAATCCACTTGCGTGGCAAGCCATCGCGTCCGCGATCGTAGAAATCAGGCACGAGTTTCTTCTCAAGCAGCGTGTAGAGCGCAAGCGCATCGCGTGCATCACGCGCTTGCCCCGCGCCGTGAGCATCGGTTTCGCTGAACGATTCGTCTTTGGCGCTTCCAATCGCCCAGCCGTTCGTTCCGTCAAAGCCTTCAGGCCACCATCCATCGAGAATCGAACAGTTGATGCCGCCATGCAACGGCGACTTCATGCCGCTCGTGCCGCTCGCTTCGTGGGGACGAATCGGATTGTTGAGCCACACATCGCAACCAGCAACCAGCGCGCGACCCACTGCCATGTCGTACTCCTCGATGAGTACAACTTTGCCGCGAAACAAGGGATGCCGCGTCATATCGAAGACTTGCTTCGCGTAGGCCTGACCTTGCACATCGCGTGGATGCGCCTTGCCTGCAAAGATGAATTGCACGGGACGCTTGCCATCGCCGACGATCTGCGCGAGGCGCTCGATATCAGTAAAGATGAGCGGCGCGCGCTTGTAGGTTGCGAAGCGACGCGCGAAGCCAATCGTGAGTGCGCTGGCATCAAGCATGTTCGCGCAGACTTCGAGTGCTTGCGGATTTTCACCGCGTCGTTGCGAAGCGCGAGTAAGACGCTCACGCGCAAATGACACGAGCGCGGTGCGCAAGGACAATCGCATCGACCAGAAATCTGCGATGGGCGCTTGCGCCGCGCGCTTCCAACCACTGTTGCGTGGCGTAGCGGCGCATGGATCAAATCCGCATGATTCCCGCCAAAAACGAGCGGCGCGCGGATCAATCCATGTTGGCACATGGACGCCGTTGGTGATGGAGGTGATCGCAACTGCGCTCGCCCGCTTCACGCCGTACACGCTCTTCCACATCGCGCGCGACACTTCAGCGTGCAACTTCGCGACACCATTCACGCGCGCAGCAAGACGCAAGCACAGCACTGTCATGCAGATCGGCTCGCGCTCATCAGACGCGTTCTCGCGGCCAAGCGCCTCAAGCTCAGCGCGACTCACACCTGCGCGCGCAAGCGTTCCTTGCAACGCGCCCCACACCCACGCCGCGTCGTAACGATCATGCCCCGCTGCGACTGGTGTGTGCGTGGTAAACACTGTGCGCGCACGCACGCGTTCGATCGCGTCATCGTGCGAGAGTCCATTGCTTCGAAACTCCGCGAGCAACTCAAGCGCCGCGAATGCTGCATGACCTTCGTTGAGATGAATCTTCGTCGGCGCGAGATTGAGCGCACGCAACGCACGCATGCCACCGACACCAAGCAGCACCTGCTGGCGCATCCGCAATTCTGGCTCACCCTTGTAGAGACCTTCGGTGAGTAAACGATTTTCTGGCTTGTTTTCAGGCAGATCCGCGTCAAGCAGGAACACCTTCGTGCGTCCAACATCCATACGCAACACCTTTGCGCGCACGGTGTCGGTACCGATCGGACAATCAATGATGATGCCTGTTTCTTCGACCGGCATCGTGCGACGGTCGTAGACGGGATAAACAACTTTCGTCGTGCCGTCTTGCGCAAACTGTTGGATGTAATAGCCGTGACTGTAGTAGAGCCCAATCGCAACCAAGGGAATCCCAAGGTCGCTCGCGCTCTTGAGATGATCGCCCGCGAGCACGCCGAGGCCTCCCGAATACTGCTGCACGCTCTCATGAATCGCATACTCCGAGCAGAAGTAGGCGATGAGTGTGTTGGGATGTTTCTTCGCCTGCGTGCGACTCCACCACGATGGCGCGTTCATCGCTTCATTGCTTGCCGCAGTGGCGTCTGCGAGCGCGAGACGAAATCCGTTTTCATCACACGCGGCACTCAATGTTGATGGACCAGAGAACGCGAGCACCGAAAGCGGTGAGCACTTCGTCGCGTGCCACATGACGGGATCAAGTGCAGCAAATGGTCGACGCGCGATTTCGTTCCATGACCACCATGTGTTCATGGCGAGTGCGCGCAATTGCGTGAGCGCGTCTGCTGGTGCGATCGGCGCAGGCACCACGGTGCGGCGATGCGACGGAGACGAGCGTGACTTCTTCACGGGAATGCTCGCTGCTTTTTTCACACGAACGCTTGCAGACTTCTTGGCGGCCATTCGCGCAAAGATAGTCGAGTCTGGCCAAACAAGCGCATCAACAACGACCAGTTGCTTCGATGTTTGCGCGAAGCACTGCAGCATTCTTCCCGTGAGCAGCCCCCGCTTCCATCTGCCAACGCCATTGCCCTTCGCTCTGACCTGGAAGATTCATGCGCGCGGATTTGCCAAGCCCTAACACATCTTGCATAGGAAGCACCGCAAGCGCGGCAGGCGACGCGAGCACAATGCGACTCATCGCCTCATGCACAGGATCATTTCCTGCGTAGGCAAGAAACCGCTTCTTTTGTGCGGCGTCACGGCTCTTCCACCACTGCACGGTTGTCTCGTTGTCGTGCGTCCCCGAATACACCACCGCGCGATGCGGATGATTGTGCGGCATGTCGCCTGCCTGACCGCTCCAAAATGCATTCTGAACAATGCGCATACCAGCAAGCGCGAAATCATCGCGAAGTGCTTCGACGTCTTTGGTGAGCGCGCCGAGATCTTCGGCAATAAGCGGTAGACACGGAAACTCTTTCGCCATTGCCTCAAGCAACGCGCGACCAGGAGCTGCGGCCCACGCACCGCGTCGTGCGTTCTTCGCGCCGAATGGAACTTCATACGCCTGCATGAAACCGATGAAGTGATCGATGCGGACGAGATCGAAGCGTTGAGACGCAATCGCGATGCGCGCGATCCACCACGCGAATTTCTGCTTGGCGTGTGCTGGCCACGCGTAATGCGGATGACCCCAGAGTTGACCGTCGGCAGAAAAACCATCGGGCGGAACTCCCGTGAGTACTTCGGGCTGACCGTCTTTGCGCAGACGAAACAGTGTTGGATTCTCGCGCACATCGGCGCTGTCGGCTGTAACGAAAATCGGAACATCACCGACGAGCGCGATGCCTCGCGCACTGCAATAGGAACGCAATGCGCTCCATTGACGCTCGAGTTCGAATTGAATCCATGAGTGCATGGCGCGCGCCGCTTCGTCAGAGCCTGCTGCACGGTCAAGCCACGCGGGCAGCCATGAGGCGCGCTCGACGAAACGCTTGAAATCCTTCGATTTTGCGCTGTTTCGCGCAGTAAACGCCGCAGAAGCCTTCATGTACAGCGGCATGCGAAACGCACGCGCGGCGTCGTAGTCGCACTCGAAAGCGGTGAGACGCTTACTTGCACGAACGCTTGCTTCAAGATCGTCCTTCGCGAGCAAGCCCGCTTCAATCAACGGTTCTAACGCGAGAAACAACGGCTCAATCGCGAAGCTCGACGAAGAACTGTACGGACTATTGCCCGCACCAATTGGTCCGATCGGAAGCATCTGCCACACGCGCACTCCAGCGAGTGCGAGCCAATCAGCGAACGCATACGCCTCGGGTCCAATGTCACCGGACCCGTATTGCGATGGCAAACTCGTGATGTGCATGAGCACACCAGCGCGACGAGAGCGGAGTAATGGATGAGTGTCGTACGAGGGCATATGCGTATGAATACAGAGTTTTGCAGCGCGTTATCGCGTGCCGACGAGAACCAGTCCGCCATGAGCAGGCAGCGTACATGTGATTGCACCAGAAGCATCAACCGTTGGCGGCTGCAGGTGGTCATCGCTCTCAAACGCGGTTGACCACGCGAAGCCCGCGATCTCCTTCTCGCCAAGACGCGCGGTGAACGCGCTCGCTGATGCGTTCAACGCAACGATGATGCGCTCACCATCGAGTTCGCGTGCAAAGATCCACACCTTCGCAGCGTCATTCGTGAAGATCGTGCGAAACGATCCTGTGCGCAGCGCAGCATGTTGAGTACGCAACGCGATGATCGCGCGATAGTGCGCAAGATGAGCTTCATCCACGCGTTCGTTCGGATCGGCATTCGCCTCTCCATCCGCCCAAATCATGGGCTTTCGGCAGGTTGGATCGTCTGAACCCCACATGCCAACCTCGTCGCCATACCAGAGCATCGGTGCGCCCACTGATGTCATTTGCGCAAGCGCGACCAGACGCGCACGACGATAGATCTCGCGCGACGGCTTGCCTCCGTCGTAGATTGAACCCGCGCGCTCGCTGTTGGCGCGGTCGTATCCACGATTGGGATTCGCAAGCATCGAGACAAGACGATCAGTGTCGTGACTATCGACAAGATTTTGCAGCGCGTATGTCGCTTCACTCGGATACGCATCGCGCAGTATTGCGAGGCGTTGATCGAGTGCACTCGCACTGATCGCATTCGCATCGTCACCAACCCACGACAACAGCGCATCCGCAAACGGATAGTTCATCACCGCATCAAATGTGCTGCCATCAAGCCACATATCAGCGCGCGTCCAAATCTCACCGACAATGAACGCGTCAGGATTGATCGACTTCACCAGCGCACGCCACTCGCGCCAGAAACCGAGTGGCACATCCATCGGCACATCAAGCCGCCAACCGTCAACGCCATCACTCGGGTCGCCATCACCATTGGGATCCATCCAACGACGCGTGATGGCCATGATGTGTGCAGTGGCTGTCGCGCTCGCAATGCCAGTGGTGTTCTTGCGAAACGCTGGAAGCTCGCCAAAACCAGCCCATCCGCGATAAGTGAAGGGTTCGAAACTTTCTATCTCGAACCAATCTGCGTAGCGCGAGCGCGCGCCGTTGGTGCGCACATCGATGAACGCTTCATGCGTGTCGCCGACATGATTAAACACGCCGTCGATGATGACGCGAAAGTGTGCGGCGTGCAGTTGTGCAAGCGTGTCGACGAAGGCGCGATCACTTGCGTTCATCGTCCATGTCGCTGGATTGAGCAGATCCTCGTGCGCGTCGACGGCGCTCTTGCCACCAAAGGCGTCATCAATGTGCACATAGGTCGACGCGTTGTACTTGTGCGCGCTCGGTGCTTCAAACACAGGGTTCAAGTAGAGCGCGTTCACGCCGAGCGCTTGCAGATAGGGAATGCGCGATTGAAGGCCCGCGAGATCTCCACCGTAGTGACGCTGAAAGACTGCCCACTCCCAAAAGGTTTGCCCACTCGCGCGTTCGCTCTCGCTCAGCGCACGCCAATCACTCGACCATGCACGCGTGTTCGGCGGATCATTCGAGAGATCACCGTTGGCAAATCGATCAAGCATGATCTGATACCACACCGCGTGCTTCGCCCATTCAGGTGTGTGAAAGGCATCCACTTGCGCTTGCGTCATGCGCTCACGCACCGAAGGCGCCGCGCGCGCGTTGGCAGCGCCGATCATCACGATCGAGTTGAAACCATCGTGCCCATCGGGCTCAAACTGCGAGTTCGTCGGATCACTCATCCACCGCCCGTCTACGACAAATTTGTACGCGTGGCGGCCATTCGTAAGTTCAACTGTGGCGCGGCTCATGCCATCACCCATGCGCTCAAGTGGCGTCGCCAGCGGATTCCAACCGTTGAAGTCGCCAGCCAAAAACACCTTTGTTTCGGCTTGTTCAGCGCGATACGCAAATGTCACGCTCGCGGAGTGCTCGCTCATCGGCGCAACATCAACCGATGACACAATGGCGCGCGACTGCGGGCGAACACCGCAGGCGCCGAACACTGCCAGATACAACAACGCGATGATCAGTATCCAACGCATGCTTCATTTATACTCGCGACCTGTGACGAGCGAATCTGCAAAGCAACCTTGGACTGTCTCCCGCGCGTGTCGAGTCGCGCTCATCACAGTGACTTCGCTCTTGATCCACGCTGCGTTTGCGCGCGTCATCTATCGAACCTTCACGGCCGCTACCAGTGCACGCGACGAGATCGAACTCACCGTCATGCATTGGTCGGGCGAAGGCGGTCAGGAGGAAGATCGCATTGTTGAAGATTCGCTGCATGCCTTCGAAGCGGCCAATCCTGGCGTGCGTGTGAAGCGGCTCAATCCTGGCGACGCGGGAAGTTTTTACACCAAACTGCAAACCATGATGGCCGCGGGCGAAGCGCCTGATGTCTTCTATGTCGGCTATGAGCGCGTTGCGAACTTCGCGAGCCTTGAACTGTTGCTGCCAATCGACACCTTCGTCGCGCGTGAAACTGAGGCGCGCAACCGCGGCGACGCAAACGCCCTTGATTTGACGGCGTTTTACGCACAAACCGTCGATGCCTTTCGCTTCAACGGCACGCGCGTTGGTGAAGGCGTGCTCTATGGCATTCCGAAAGACTTCACCACCGTCGGCTTCTACTACAACAAAGACCTCTTCACGCAAGCGGGCATTGCGTTTCCAACGAACGCATGGACATGGGATGACTACATATCGAGCGCGCGCGCGCTTGCGAAACTTCCTGGCGTCACGGGGAGTGAGTTTGTCACATGGCCCGTGATGGTGCGCACATATCTGCGTAGCGAAGCGAGTGAGGCGATTGATGATGATCTCTCTGTCGTGCGCGTTGCGCAACCGACTTCAGTTGCCGCGCTCGAGCGTTTGCGCGCGTGGCGCCATGACGAGGAGAACACACTCACCAGCGGCAAGAGCAAGATCGCCACAGGTGCAAGCGTGTTTCTCGGCGGCAAAGTCGGCATGGCGGGACCGTTCGGTCGTTGGGTGGTGCCGAGTTACCGCAACATTCCGACGACAGCGAATGGTGGATTCGATTGGGATTTCGCGCCGCTTCCGCGTGGCGCGAGTGAAGCCAATTGTGTCTTGACCGTGAGTTGGTCAATCGCAAAACACACGAAATACCCCGAAGAATCGTGGAAATTGGTGAAGTGGCTCACCGATGCAAAGAGTCAAGCGGCAAGCGCGCGCCTTGGACTTGCGATTCCAACATTGAAGACTGTCGCTGAGAGTGCTGCGTTTCTTGACGCGACGCTGCCGCCGGCGAACAACCAAGGTTACCTCGACGCGATTCCTGAAGCGGTCGTCATTGGTTGGCCGAGCGATCCGACCTTCGAACAAATTCTCGGTTCAACGATGGACCAAGGCCTCAAGACTGGCGACCTCACCATCCAACAAGCGATCACTGAGTTCGAACGCAAGTGGGACGCGCATGTGTCGTTCGTTCCTGGAGGCGTTGCACCGATGCCAGTGCGTTGGGACATCTTCAGCATTATTGGTTTCGTGTTGCTCGGCGCACTGCTCATCGCGTGTGCGTTACTTGTTGTTCGCGCGCCGTCAGGTCGAGCGGCGCGCAGCGAAGAACGCGCGGGCTTCGCGCTTGCCTCACCGTGGGTCATCGGATTCCTTGTCTTCATGGCGTTTCCGATTCTTCTTTCGTTGGTGCTCTCGATGACCAACTGGAAAGGCAGCGGTCCGCTCTCCGGTGCCGATTGGGTTGGCAGCGACAACTACACGCAATTGCTTCTGCGTGATGGACGCTTCCACACTGCATGCAAAGTGACTGCGTACTACGCGCTGCTCGCGGTTCCAATCGGTCAAGTGCTCGCGCTGCTTGCGGCGGTGGTGATGACGCAAAAGATCCGAGGAATCGCGCTGTTTCGTGCGGCGTGGTATTTGCCGAGCGTGCTCGCAGGTGTCGGCGTGTCGATCTTGTGGCGGTGGATCTTCGACAGCGAAGGCGGGCTCATCAATCGCACGCTCGAACTCGTTGGCATCGCAGGCCCCGAGTGGTTTGGCAAAGACGCCGCGCTCTTTGGGCCGCCTGCGTTTGCCATCATGAGCTTCTGGTTGGTGGGCGGTTCGATGATGGTGTATCTCGCGGGCTTGCAACAGATTCCGCGCGAACTCTATGAAGCCGCAGAGATCGATGGCGCGTCGAGCGTTCGACGATTCTTCCGCATCACACTACCGATGTTGTCTCCTGTGATTCTGTTCAACGCGATCATGGCGGTGATCGGTTCATTCCAAGTGTTCACGCAAGCCTTCGTTATGACAGGCGGCGAACCAGGCGACCTCACTCGCTTCTATGTGCTCTACCTCTTCAACAAAGCGTTCGAGCTTTACGACATGGGTTATGCGAGCGCGATGGCGTGGATCCTTCTCGTCATCGTGTTGATCTTCACTGCGATCATCTTGCGCACGAGCGCGCGAGTCGTCTATTACGAAAGCCTGCGGAAATAGCATGAAGCGCAATCCGCTCACCGACGCCTTGCTCTGGTTCGTGCTCATTCTGGGCACGGCTGCGTTTGTGTTTCCGTTGTGGTGGATGACAGTGGTGAGTTTGGAAACGCCGCAACGCGCGGAAGCCGCGATCACGGGAAGCGGCGGAATTGCCTTGTTTCCTGCTGATCCGCAGTTTTCGAACTATGTGAATGCTGTGCGTGAAACAGGAAGCACGCCGTGGATGGGCTTCACCGACGCGCTCGCAAATTCCATCGTCATCACCGTACTCGTGGTCATCGGCACCGTGCTCTCGTCAAGCATCGTTGGGTACGCGCTCGCACGATTACGCTTTCGCGGCAGCCGCGCGCTCTTCCTCATCATGCTCGGCACCATGATGTTGCCTGGGCAAGTGACGATGATTCCCCTCTTCTTGCTCTTTCGCGAGTTCGGTTGGATCGACACCATCTTGCCGCTCGTCGTGCCCGCGTTCTTCGGCAATGCGTTCTTCATCTTTATGTATCGCCAGTTCATTGCGCAGATTCCTGAGTCACTTGTCGAAGCCGCGCGCATCGATGGTCTTGGGCATCTCGCAATTTGGTGGCGCATCGCGCTGCCGCTCTGCAAGCCTGTCACCGCGATTTGCGCGGTGTTCACCTTCATCGGCACTTGGAATGATTTCCTCGCGCCACTGGTGTATCTCCACTCTGATGAACAGGCGACGCTTGCAGTCGCGCTCAACGGATTCAAGAACCAATACGGTGGACTGGAAGATGTGCATCTGTTGATGGCGCTGTCCGTGCTCACCATGATTCCCTGCATTGTGCTCTTCATTGCCGCACAGAAAACATTCGTCGAAGGTCTTGCGCGCGGCGCAGTGAAAGGCTGAAAGTCAACCATGTCTGATGTCACACTCACCAATGTCGGCAAGGTCTATGAAGGCGGCGTGCGCGCGGTTGAAGCCGTCAATCTCTCGATTGCTGACGGCGAGTTCTGCGTCCTCGTTGGTCCCTCTGGTTGCGGCAAGAGCACGACGCTTCGCATGATTGCGGGCTTGGAAGAAATCAGCGAAGGAACGCTTGAAATCAGCGGCGTGCGCGTGAACGATCTTCCTGCGAAGGATCGCGACATCGCGTTTGTGTTTCAGAACTACGCGCTCTATCCGCACTTGACTGTCGCGCAGAATGTTGCGTTTGGTCTTGAGCAACGACGCACGCATGGCAACGCGCTCACAGCACTGCTCACAGGCGCGAATGCTGCGCGTGCGAAAGAGAGCGCTGCGATTGCGGCGCGGGTCACTGAGGTTTCGAAGACGCTTGGCCTCAATGAGTTGCTCACGCGCTATCCGCGCGAACTCAGCGGAGGGCAGCGTCAACGCGTTGCGGTTGGCCGCGCCATTGCGCGTGAGCCGAAAGTCTTTCTCTTCGATGAGCCGCTGTCGAACCTCGACGCGCGCCTTCGCATTGAAACGCGCACTGAATTGCGCTTGTTGCATCGACGCTTGCGCGCGACGATTATCTATGTGACGCACGATCAAGAAGAAGCGATGACGCTTGCTGATCGGCTTGTCGTGATGCATCGCGGCGTGATTCAACAGCATGCGTCGGCGCAGGAATGCTATGAACGCCCTGCAAATCGCTTCGTCGCGGGCTTCATTGGTACGCCACCGATGAACATCGTTGACGGTCGCGTTGAGAACGGAGTCTTTGAGTGCAATGGCGCGCGCATCTCACTCGATGCAAGATGGACGACCACGACAAAGGCGTGCGCGATTGGCATTCGTCCTGATCGTCTGCGGCTCGGTGCTGCACATCTTGAAGGCGCATTGCTCGCAACGATCGTTGCGGTCGAACATCTTGGCGATCGCACTGACATCACGCTTGATTCCGCATGGGGTCGCCTCACAGCCCGCGTCGACGCCGACAGCGCGCGCGAAATGCGTGAAGGAACTGCTGTTGGCGTCACACTTGATGTGCAACATGCACATCTCTTTGAACTCGGTGAATGTGGTGCGCGCCTTAACGGAGCCTGATGACAACAGGTGCGCTGCTTGGATAACGCCGTTGCCAAATCGTGAGCGTGAAGATCGCGCAGACCATGCCAAGCGTAAGCCCTGCGAGCACATCACTCGCGTAATGCGCGTGAATGGCAACGCGCGTGAATGCGAAAGCACATCCAAGTGGCAGCGCAATCCACCGCATCCGAGGACACGCCAGCGCAACGATCATCGCTACCGCGGCGAATGTGGTCGCATGCCCGCTTGGCATGCTGTTGAAGTCGTAGCCGATCGTGAAGGGCGCGAAATCGAGTCGGTCAGCTTCGAGCAGAAGTTTGGGGCGCGTCTTTCCAATGAGATATTTGAGCCCGCTCGTAAGCAGTCCACTCACTCCGACCGCGACAAACATTGCGAACGCCCAGCGCGCGACATTATGCCGCTTCAGAAAGGCTGCCGCAAAGAAGAGAAAGATCGCCGCCGCAATCCAGTAGCTGGCCTCGCCACTCTCAGTGGCCCAACTCAGAATGCGCAGA
>QWPU01000078.1 GCA_003671065.1 Planctomycetota bacterium
CAAAATATCAATCGAAATCGCACAGGCGGTTGCTGGATTAGCGATCAACTGCGCCCGCTTCGGCAAAGCCCTTTCGACGCAGAATGCAGGCATCGCAATGCGCGCAAGGTTCCCCGCTGATGGAAGGGTCGTAGCACGACAGCGTTCGCCCAACTGGCACACCAAGCTCAAGCGCAAGACGCACAATCCCTGCTTTTGAAAGCGTTTGCAGCGGAGTGTGAATCGTGAAACGCGCGCCGCCTTCCGTGCCTGCTTTGGTCGCGAGGTTTGCGAGTGTCTCAAACGCAGCAATGAATTCCGGGCGGCAATCAGGGTAACCCGAGTAGTCAATCGCATTCACGCCGATGGCGATGTCGCACGCGTTGAGCGTCTCTGCATATGCCAATGCGTGCGCAAGAAAAATAGTGTTTCTCGCGGGCACATAGGTGATCGGTACGCCATGACTGATCGCGTTCTCATCACGATCCTTTGGCACCGCGATGTCGGCCGTGAGCGCGCTACCGCCAAACGCACGCAAGTCGATCGTGGCTTCGCGATGTTCAACCGCTCCAAGCGTGCGAGCGAGTTCTGCTGCACGCGTGAGTTCGATCTTCTGACGCTGACCATAATTGAAACTCAGCGTGTGGCAACGAAAGCCATCGCGAGTCATCGCGGCAAGCACTGTCGCGCTATCAAGACCGCCTGAGAGAAGGACAACTGCGCGTTTCATGCTTGTTTTTAAGGGATATCTCAATGAGTTCCAGCGAACACTCACACAGGGCTCGGCACGCTTTCGAGCACGCGTTGCATGATGCGCCGCGTAGTGAGCGTGTCACCTTGATGCATATAGGTGCGACTAATCACGCGATGCGCGCACACCGTCAGCACATTCGACACGATGTCATCGGGCACGCAGTAATCGCGTCCAGAAATGAACGCCGTCGCGCGCGCGGCAGCGGCAAGAGCCAACGCGCCACGCGGCGACACACCGACTTGCAAGTCTTCCGAGTTACGCGTCGCAGTCGCAATCGCAATGATGTAATCAACGAGCCCTTGCTCAAGCTTCACCAAGTCAACCGCGTTCTGAATCGACACGACTTCCTCAGCATCCATCGCGGGCTTCAACTCAGGCAAGGCCGTGCGCGCGGGCTGCTTCTGCAAGATGCGCGCTTCATCATCAGGCGAGGGATATCCCAGTGAAATCCGCATGAGAAACCGATCGAGCTGGTTCTCTGGCAGAAAGTATGTTCCCTCAAACTCATACGGATTCTGCGTCGCCACCACCAAAAACGGCTGCGGTAGATGATGCACTTCGCCTTCTGCGCTCACCGTGCCATCACTCATCGCTTCTAACATCGCCGCTTGTGTGCGCGGGGTGGTGCGATTGATTTCGTCGGCGAGGACAACATTCGCAAAGATAGGACCGCGACGAAACTCGAACGCTCCCGAATCGGCGCGGTAGATGCTCGTGCCAGTCACATCCGACGGCAACAGATCGGGAGTGCACTGAATTCGGCTGAATTTGCAGCGAATGGAGCGGGCAAGCGCGTTAGCGAGCACCGTCTTTCCAACGCCAGGCACATCTTCGATCAGCGCGTGACCGCGCGCGAGCAAGCAGACAATGAGGCGATCCACCGCTTGCTGGTTACCCATGTACACCGAAACGATGTTCGACCTCAGCGCCTCGATTCGATCCTGCATCGCTTGAGTGTAACGAGGCTCGCTGCGACTCGGTGATGTATCGGGCGCCTTCAGGAGGGTCGCCCTCTTGCGCAGCGCCCTTCAACCGATGACACTCTCGCGTGTGCCCGATGCGTTGATCCGCCACCCACTTCCTTGCGTGCGTTGCAAGTACGACTTGCTCGGTCTCGAGGCACGCGGAACATGTCCCGAATGCGGCGCATCGATTCTCAACTCGCTCGCAGCTCGACTTGATCTCGACAGCGATTCCTTTCTGCCTATGCACGGCGTGCGTCGCGTCGCCACAACGATCTTCACCGCAGCAATCGGACTTGCTGGCGGTTCGTGCGTGTTTCTCGCGCTTTTGGCACAAGTTGCTTCTCACGCGTTTGAATCGGATGGGTTCACGCACGCAGTGCCCGTGCTGCGCGGCATCGCGGTCGGTTGCACGCTACTTGGGTTTCTTGCCTTCATTGCAGTGCTTCCTTGGATTCGTCATCGAGAGTTCATCCGCGCACACATCTTGGGCGCGGGCGGATTTGCCATGTGGTACGCGGCCGCCATCCAGCCACCGAGCGTGATCATCGCGACTTACGCAGCGCTCCCCGCCGCCATGGTGCTGCTTGCTGTGACACCGTTGCTGCGCGACCTCGGTCCGCGTTCGCGTGCCTATCGAAGCGCGCGTGCCACGGCCCAGCGCATCGACGGCCTGCTCCTTTCAACAGGGCTTGCGGGAGGTGCCAGCGCAACGGCCGAGCTCCTCGCGTCCACGACGAACTCAGACGACATCGCCACCGTTCTTCGCCTCACCGCTGGCGCGAGCGCGACGCTTTCGCTCATCGGTTTCTGCTACCTCCTTTTGAACTCCATCTGGATCCTGCGCGCCGCCTTCAGGCCCCTACTCACGATCGAGCAAGCGTTCGGCGTCGAGGCGAGCGCAACAAATCCAACCATCCGCAAGTAGAGGTCTGCCAATAAGGCAGCAGTGGTGAAAAGCCGCCGCGATGTGTCAGCACTTGGGCAAGCGACGACGCGCGAGGAATCGTGCGTAACACCAGTGGTTTCCAATGCTTGAGTGCTGGCGCAACGCCTTTGCCGTGAGGGTCATCCGCTCCACTCGACACATGGCACGTGGTACAAAATTTGTATGTGGGGCGTTCCCCGCTCTCGCGCGGGATTTCGCGTATTTCCGCGTCGGACTGTCGTGAGCGCTGGCTTTGGTGATCAACCCTGATCAACACGCCCGAGCACGAAACCGCCGCAAAAACCTAGGATTTGGAGAACGACCCCATGGCCGTCAAAGAACTTTCATTCGAGAACGAAGCCCGCAAGAGCCTCCTCGCTGGCGTTGAGAAACTCGCCGCCGCCGTCAAGAGCACCCTCGGTCCCCGTGGCCGCAACGCCGTGCTCGACAAGAGCTGGGGCGGACCGACCGTCACGAAGGACGGCGTGAGCGTCGCGGAAGAAATCGAACTCCGCAACAAGGTCGAAAACATGGGCGCGAAGCTCGTGAAAGAAGCTGCCTCGAAGACCTCCGATGACGCGGGCGACGGCACGACCACCGCCACCGTCCTCGCAGAAGCGCTCATTCGCTCGGGATTCCGCCACATTGCTGCAGGCGCTGAACCAAACTCTGTCGTGCGCGGCATGAAGAAGGCTGTGACCGCGGTTGCCGCGAAGATCTCTGAGTCCGCGCGACCAGTTGAGAAGGTCGCGGGCGGTATTGGCGCCGTGGCGTCGATCAGCGCGAACAACGATCTCACCATTGGCAAGATCATGGCCGAAGCGTTCGAGAAGGTTGGTAAGGATGGCGTGATTACCGTCGAAGAAGGTAAGTCACGCGAGACCACCATCGATGTCGTGGAAGGTATGCAGTTCGATCGCGGTTACCTCAGCGCGAACTTCGTAACTAACACCGACAACATGACCTGCGAGTTCTCTAAGGCGCTCGTGCTTATCTACGAAGATAAGATCGATTCGCTCACTAAGTTCGTGCCCTTCCTCGAGAAGGTCATGGAAACGAAGAAGCCGCTCCTCATCATTGCTGAAGATGTCACGGGCGAAGCGCTCAGCGCACTCGTCATCAACAAGCTGCGCGGCGTGCTCAATGTCTGCGCTGTGAAGGCGCCAGGCTATGGCGATCGCCGCAAGGCCATGCTTGAAGATCTCGCGATTCTCACCGGTGGTAAGGCCATTATGAAGGATCTCGGCGTCGACCTCGACAAGGTCACGATCAAGGACCTTGGTCAGGTGAAGAAACTTATGATTGATTCCGACAAGACCACGATCGTCGAAGGTGCTGGTAGCACCGCGAGCATCAAGGGTCGTTGCGATCAGATCCGCACTGAAATTGAACGCACTGACAGCGACTATGACCGTGAGAAGCTTCAAGAGCGTCTTGCGAAACTCGCTGGCGGCGTCGCGCAAATTAATGTCGGCGCTTCGAGCGAAGTCGAACTCAAAGAGAAGAAGGCACGCGTAGAAGACGCGCTGCATGCAACGCGCGCGGCTGTGGCCGAGGGCGTCGTTGCGGGCGGCGGTACGAGCTTCATTCGCGCGCTGTCATGCCTCGATGCAGTTCGCAAGACCTGCAAGGGTGATGAACTCGCGGGCGTTGAAGTCGTTGCCGAAGCGCTCTGCGTTCCGCTGCGCACCATCGCTGAGAACTCAGGCGAAAAGGGCACCGTTGTCGTAGCGAAGGTCAAGGAACTCAAGGGCGATGAAGGCTTTAACGCGCTCACGCTTGAGTACGGCGACCTCGTCAAGCAAGGCGTGATCACACCAGCCAAGGTTGATCGCACTGCACTGCAAAATGCCGCGAGCGTCGCGGGCCTCATCCTCACTTGCGACTGCGCTATCAGCGAGAAGCCGCAACCAAAGGAAGACAAGGGCGGCCACGGCCATGATCACGACCACGGTGGTGGCGGCGGCATGGGCGGTATGGGTGGCATGGGTGGTATGGGCGGCATGGGCGGCATGGGCGGCATGGGTTTCTAAGCCCAAACTCAGCCACTCGCGCTCTCCCGCACAGTCACAGCACTTCAACTTACAACACTTAACTTAGCAGAGAACTTACCTATGTCCTCATCAGTCCGACCACTCGAAGACCGCATCCTCATCAAGCCAACCGAACCAGAGACCAAGACCGCAAGTGGCTTGTTTCTCCCTGAAAGCGCGAAGGAACGCCCGATGCAAGGCACCGTCATCGCCACAGGCCCAGGCCTTCTTCTCGACAACGGCGAACGCTCAGTTGTCAATGTGAAGAAGGGCGACACCGTCGTCTATGGCAAGTACGCGGGCACCGAAATCGAAATTAAGAACACCACTCATGTCATCGTGCGCGAGAGCGAATTGCTCGGCGTTATGACCAAGTAATTGCAGTAGTGCTATCACGCACGCACGACAGACTGGAAACGGTCTGACACGAAAGGCTTAGAACATGTCACAGAAGCAAATGAAGTTTGACGCAGCAGCGCACGCAGAACTCAAGCGCGGCGTTGATCAACTTGTCGCGGCCGTTGCCGTGACGATGGGTCCCGTCGGCCACAATGTGCTCTTCTCCAAGAGTTACGGCAGCCCACAGATCACCAAGGACGGCGTCACCGTCGCCAAGGAAATCGACCTCCCGCAACCATTCGAAAACATGGGCGCGAAGATGGTGCAGCAAGTCGCCAAGAAGACCGCTGATATTGCGGGCGATGGCACGACCTGCGCCACCGTCCTCGCGGGCGCGATCTTCAATGGTGGACTCAAGCACATCGCCGCTGGCGCCAACGCTGTCGCGATTCAACGCGGCATCAACGCTGCAGCACTCGCTGGTGCCGACGCGGTCACCGCGATGGCGCAGAAGTGCAAGGGCAAGGGCGACCTCGAGAAGGTTGCGACGGTCTCAGCGAATCACGACACCGTGATCGGCAAGCTCATCGCCGAAGCGATCGATAAGGTCGGCGCTGATGGCGTCGTTGAGATCGAAGAAGGTAAGACCGCCGACACGACTCTTGAGTATGTCGAAGGTATGTCGTTCGATAAGGGTTACCTCTCGCCGTACTTCATGACTGATCCCAAGCGCGCCGAGTGCGTGGTTGAGAACGCGATCATTCTCATCAACGAGAAGAAGATCTCGAACCTCGCCGAACTGCTGCCGTTGCTCAACAAGGTTGCCTCTGCTGGTAAGCCGCTGGTCATCATCGCGGAAGAAGTTGAGAACGAAGCGCTTGCCGCGCTCGTGGTCAATCGTCTCCGTGGCGTGCTCAGCGTTTGCGCTGTGAAGGCGCCAGGCTTTGGCGATCGCCGCAAGGCCATGCTCGGCGACATCGCCGTGCTGACCGGCGGCACCTTCTTCGCTGAAGACATCGGCCGCAGCCTTGAAGAAGTTGATCTCAAGGAACTCGGCACCGCTAAGAAGATCATCATCACCAAGGACGAGACCACCATCGTGCAAGGTGGCGGCAAGACCAAGGACATTCAAGCGCGCGCTGATCAGATTCGTGCGCAGATTGAACGCACCACCAGCGACTACGACCGTGAGAAGCTCCAAGAGCGTCTTGCCAAGTTGACCTCGGGCGTGGCGATCATTTCGGTCGGTGGCGCAACTGAACTTGCGATGAAGGAAACGAAGGATCGCGTCGACGATGCGCTTCACGCGACGCGTGCAGCCGCAAAGGAAGGCTATGTTCCTGGCGGCGGCGTCGCGCTTGTGCGCGCGGTTGACGCAGTGCTCGAAGCGAAGAAGAAGGCCAAGGGCGATGAGAAGTATGGCTTTGACATCGTGGCGCAAGCCATGACGAAGCCATGCGCGCAAATCGCTGAAAACGCGGGCTTTGATGGGGATCTCGTCGTCGAGAAGACGCGCGAGTCCAAGCCAAACTTCGGCTTTAACGCCGCGACTGGCACCTACGAAGATCTCGTCAAGAGCGGCATCATCGATCCCGCGCTTGTGCTCAAGACTGCGCTCGTCAACGCCGCAAGCGTTGCGGGCCTCATGCTCACAACCAATGTGATCATCACTGAGCTCAAGGAAGACACTGCACCGTGCGAAGGCGCGGTCTGCTAAATCACCCATTCCGCCTGCGCACGGGACACCGTGCGCAGGCGCTTTCTTTTCAGGGCAACTGCACTCATGGCTCAAACCCGCTGTTACTACGAGATCCTCTCCGTCGAACGCACCAGTTCGCAGGATGACATCAAGCGCTCGTATCGACGCTTGGCGATGAAGTGGCACCCCGATCGCAATCCTGACAATCCTGAAGCAGTCAATGAATTCAAGGCTTGCACTGAGGCCTACGAAATTCTGTTTGATCCTGAGCGACGACAGCTCTACGACCGTCACGGTCACGCAGGCTTGCGCCAAAATCCTGGCCACGACTTCCGCTCGATGCATGTCAACGACATCTTCTCGATGTTCAACGACATCTTCGGTCAACAGCAAGGCGGCGGCGCTCGTCGTGGACCTGCGCGCGGCTACGACCTTGAAACCGAAGTCGAGATCGAACTCGAAGAGGCGTTCAAAGGTTGTAAGCGCGAAGTCGAATTTAAGCGGCTCGATGTGTGCGAGCCTTGCGGCGGTTCTGGCGCAAAACCAGGCTCGAAACCTTCGCCTTGCACCACCTGCGGCGGACAAGGACAAGTCGCGCAACAAGGTTTCGGCGGGATGTTTCGCATGGTGACGACATGCCCAGATTGTCGCGGTCGACGCACGGTCATCAAGGACAAATGCGAGAAGTGCCGCGGTCAAGGACGCGTCGCGACTAAGCGCAAACTCACGGTGAGTATTCCAAACGGCATCGAGGACGGTCAGATCATTCGCCTCGCAAGTGAAGGCGAACCACCGCCGCCAGAGATGAGTGCTGACGGCAAGGGCCCGGACGGCAAGGGCGCGCGCGGCGATCTCCATGTCGTTGTGCGCGTGAGTGATCATGAGCGCTTCACTGAGCGACGCGGCGCTGAGTTGGTGGCGGTGCAACCGATGGCGTTTGCGCAAGCCGCGCTCGGCGCAACCGTTTCGCTCGAAGGCATCGATGGACAAGAAGTCGTGCTGAAGATTCCTGCGGGAAGCCAGCACGGCGAAGTCGTCGTGATTGAGCGCGCAGGCATGACTGCGTTGCAATCGAAAGAGCGCGGCGACCTTCATGTTGTGTTGCAACTCGTGGTGCCGAAGAAACTCACCGACGATCAACGCAGGTTGCTCGCGGAGTATGCGCAGACCGAGCAACTCGAAGTCGCTGGAAGCGAATCCAGTTTCTGGAAGAAGATCAATCCGTTCGGAACCTAAGTGCGCGCGCATTCAGAAATGACGACAGCAGAGAACATTGCCATGGACCACGAAACGCCTACAGAACCCGAAGAATTCACCGACGACGCAAGCAATCAGAGCGAATTCGCGCAGCTGATCGAACGCCTTGCCGCTGAACGCGATGAAGCCGTCGCGAGCAAGTTGCGCGCGCAAGCAGACTTCGCCAATTTCCAACGACGCTCGATTGAGAACGAAGCACGCGCGCGCATCGGTGGTCTGTCGCAACTCACGCGCGCGCTCATGCCTGTGCTCGATCACTTCGATCTCGCGCTCGCGCAAGACCCATCGAAACTCACTGTCGAGCAAGTCACGAAATCCATCGAGATGACTCGCGCTGAATTGCAGAAAGCCCTCGAGCAAAACGGCATCGCGCGCATCGACCCAACACCAGGCACGCCGTTCGATCCCATGCAACACGACGCGGTCATGCGCCAACCACTCGAAGGCATCGCGCCGAACTGCGTGAGCATGCGTTTCCAAACGGGCTGGCGTCTTGGCGAAAGCGTGCTGCGTCCAGCAAAGGTCGCCGTTTCGCCTGACGCATAATTCCTGATGCCAACCTACGAATACATTTGTCGCGCGTGCACGCACGCGTTCGAAGAGTTTCAATCGATCAAAGCCGATCCGATTCGCGTCTGTCCGAAATGCCGCAAGAAGAAGGTCGAGCGTCTCATCGGTATCGGCGGCGCGGTGATCTTCAAGGGTGGCGGTTTCTACGAGACTGACTATCGAAGCGCGAATTATGAAGCGGGTAAGAAAGCGGGCGATGAAGCTGCTTCGAAGTCAAGCGATGCGGCAACGGCAAGCACCACCGCAAGCACCACCGCGAGCGACGCGAAAGACGCGAAGACCCCCGCCGCAAAGGACGGGAAGACCGACGCGAAATCAACCGCGCCAACCGCTTCCACCGCAACAAGCACATCCACTGAATCTTCAAAGACCGCCGCAGATTCAAAGAGCGATTCCAAGCAGGAATCTTCCGCAAGCAGCGACAACAAACGCATTGCTGATCGCGCGACGCATCCTTCCCGCATCGGTCGTGGCATCGGCAACATCGTGAAAAAAGCAGCAGCAAAGAAGCCCGCTGCGAAATCACGCAAGCGCTAACCGCGCTCGAGCCACTCACTCCTCACACTACACTCCACCCGTGCCACTCCGTTTCCGCAGCCGCATCCTCGACCACCTCGCTCATCGCAATTACCTTCCGATTTACGCGCATGACATTGCGCGGCAACTAAGGGTTGGTGAACTCGACGACGCCGCCTACGACGAAGCGATCCGTCAACTCGTCTTTGAAGAGCTCATCGAAATGGGCAAGGACGACAAGGTTCGCCTTCCGCGTTTGCCCGAGGAAGTTGAAGGCATCATCAAGATCACGCCGCGCGGTGCGGGCTTCTTGAAAACCGACGTGAATTACCGCGAAGGCGATCTCTTCATCCCGCAAGGTGAAACGAAGGACGCAGTGTCGAACGATCGCGTGCGTGTGCGCGTGGTTCGTCGTGGGGATCGCACCAATCAAGGCTATCGCCCGCCTGTTGGCCTCAAGCAAGATGACAACTTTGGTCGCGTGCTCGAAGTGATCACGCGCGGACAAACGCGTTTCGCAGGCGAACTCACGCAGCGTGGCCGCGAGTGGATTGTCGAGCCCGATGGTCGCACCATTCGCGATCCAATCATGGTGCGCGATCCTCACGCGAAGAACGCGAAGGCGGGCGACAAGGTCATCGTCGACATCATCACCTGGCCTGAGAATGGCTTTCTCGCTGAAGGTGTGATTCTCGAAGTGCTCGGTGAAGCGGGTCGACCCGATGTCGAAACGCAAGCCGTCATCGCAACCTACATGATTCGCCAAGAGTTTCCACCAGAAGCGCTTGATCAAGCGAGTGAAGCAGCGAAATCATTCGAGCGTACGACGCACAGCGCCAACGCGAGTGGCTCATGGTCTGACCGCGAAGATCTCACCGCGAAGTTTATTTTCACTATCGATCCGCCTGACGCGAAGGACTTCGACGACGCGATTTCTATCACGCACGACGCCATCACAGGCAACTACGAACTCGGCGTGCATATCGCCGATGTCGCGCATTTTGTGACGCAGGATTCGGCGCTTGATATCGAAGCTAGCGCGCGCGCAACCAGCGTGTATCTCCCCCGCTACACGGTTCCGATGTTGCCAGAGACGCTGTCCAACGGCGTCTGCTCGCTGCAAGAAGGCGTCGCGCGTTTCACGCTCAGCGCGTTCATCATGCTTGACGCCGATGGAAAAGTCGTCGGGCAACGGCTCGCACGCAGCGTCATCAAGTCAAGCAAGCGGCTGACCTACATCGAAGCGCAACAACTCATCGATGGAAAGATCGACGACGCGCGTAAGCACTCAAAGACCGATCCCGTCTACAGCGAAGAACTGCTGAGCACGCTCGCGCGCGCCGACACACTCGCGAAGATCATCCGTCGTCGTCGTCAATACGATGGCATGATTCATCTCGATCTGCCTGTCGTCGAGTTGGTCTACGACACCGAAGGCCATGTGATCGATGCGGTGCCTGAAGACCAATCCTTCACGCACACACTCATCGAAATGTTCATGGTCGAAGCGAACGAAGCGGTGGCACGCATGTTTGCTGGCATCGAAACACCGCTACTTCGCCGCATTCACCCCGATCCAACCTTCGGCGACATCGCTGAAGTGCGGCAGTTTGCGCGGCTTGCAAAATGGCGGTTGCCTGAAGAGCCAACGCGCAAAGATCTGCAAGCGTTGCTTGACGCCACGCGCGGGCTTCCATCGTCGCGCGCGATTCACTTCAGCGTGCTGCGTTGCATGTCGAAAGCGGTCTACTCACCCGCGCTCATCGGTCACTACGCGTTGGCAAGCGTCCACTACGCGCATTTCACAAGCCCAATCCGTCGCTATCCCGATTTGCTCGTGCACCGAGTGGTCCATGCGTATGTCGATCTCACCGACAACGGCCGACTATCCACAGGCGGTAAGAAGCGTCGCGCCCTCACGCGCCAGATGCTCGATGATCCGCGCACGCTTGAT
>QWPU01000079.1 GCA_003671065.1 Planctomycetota bacterium
CGCACGCTGACGCAGGCTTCAAGCCTGCCGCGTTGGCATCCGCAACACGGCGCGTCACATGGCCGTCACATGGCCGTCACATGGCCGTCACATGACCGCTACATGGCCTAACTCACAGCGCAACACACTTTGCATCAGCCCGTGCAACAGTTTGTTGCATCGATGCATCACTAGTGCATCAGTCCTCCGAATCGAACCTCCAGTTGGTTGATGTGCGCAAGTGAGCCCAAGAATCAGCGGCCTTTCGCGTCGGAGTTTCACACGCACGGATCCTCCTCGCCGCTTGGCACAACGCTTGCAATGTCTTTCTGCCGCGTTCGTCGCGGTCACTGCCCGCACAATCAAAGAGGAGAATCACAATGGACGAGATCAACTTCCAAGACAAGATGAACCAGATCCTTGACCGCATCAAGGAACTGCCAGCCGCGCAAGCGCCTGCTGCAACCGAAACAACCGACACTGTGACCGCTCGCCGCGATCGCGTGCAAACCTCAGTCAACGAACTTCAAGATGCGCTGGATTACTTGCGCCTGAGCGTGAAATATCTGGTGTTCGATCTTGAAGCGACCCGACGCGAAAACGCCTATCTCCGCCGCATGATCGAGCAATCGATCGGTGAGCGTGAACGCAATCAGAAACCTGACGAATCGCGCGATGAAGAGCGCCCCGACTTTGGCAGCAACGGTTGGGAGTGAACCGCGCGAATCAAGAGGGAATCAAAAATATCAAGTGTGAGTTGTGAGTGACAAAAAGAGTGACTGATGTCAGAGTGAGGCATGTGTGTTGATCGATGGCCCCTACAGAGGGGCGGACGACATCGATCTGTGGGCCGATCCGGAAAGCAGCCGAACGAAAGTCTTCACTGACTGAGTTCGGCTGCTTTCGTTTTCACTTCGAGCCTTTCCTCGGCACGGATAGCAATCTCAGTCGCCTCATCGCGAGCGAGCTCAACGCGCGCCTCAACAGCATCACGAGCGAGTTCGAACGGCGCGCCGTTGACCATTAACTGAAGTTGGCTGCCGTCGGCGCGAAGAGTTGGAAGCACGAGCGAAAGCTCCAGACCAGGCGCGAGCCCACGAAACTCCAATCGGATGATCTTCCAGCGCGCTTCATTGATGAGTTCGATGCGCAGCGATGCAAGCACCGTCACTTGATGCGCGTCGAGCGTCACAGTGAATTCGCGTTGAAGAGATTCCGCGCAAATGTTCAACCGCGTCACTGCTGACGCGGTCGCTCGCATGTTTTCGGCGCGCTCGAGAAGCACACTCGCGGTCACACAATCGTCATCACTTGACGCGTTGCCCTGGATCGCCACCGCCTCAACAGCGGAATCTGGCGCACACGCGCACGATTGAAAGGCAGCGAGAAAGCCGCAGAGAATGGCTAGTTCGTAGCGCGTCACGATGATGACACACTATGCGCTCCCACTGGTCTTGGCAACGCGCAACGCTAGCGAACAAATGCACACAGCATGTGCAGCTCTTCGTCGCTGAAGTAGTGATCGCAGTCGAGTTCAAGCAGCGCCCGCGCGTGCACTCGCTGTCGTTGCACGCTCCAGGCGTGGGCGGAGGTTCGATCGATAAGCAAATGAAGCAAGAGTGAGATACTCGCAGCGCCAAAGGGGCACTGCGTTGTCATCGGCTCAAACAATCGTGCGCGCGGCGTCTCAGATGCGCGCGCCATAGATTCGCGTTCGCGTTTGACGCGGTCTTCATCGGATTCTGGTTCATGATGGTTCACGGTTCGTCCTTTGTTTCAGCAACGCCCCGAGCTGCTGCGTTGACCGCACTACGCAGCCAACGCGCTCGGGTTCAAGGATTGGCTACAGTGCAAAACAGTGACGCCAACGAACAACCCTCCCGCTCTCGCGATTGATGCGCTCCGATTTCGTTACGGCGCGCAGAAAGGCAATAGCTTCGAACTGCATTTGGATTCGCTGCGCTTGGAGAGCGCTGAAGAAATGCTGCTCATCGGTCGCTCGGGCTGTGGAAAGAGCACTTTGTTGCAACTGATCGCTGGGCTTCTCGATCCGACTTCAGGTTCGATTCGTATCGGCGGCAGCGACATCCATGCCGTGAAGGGTGCGACGCGTGATCGCTTGCGCGGTCGCACGATTGGAATGGTGTTCCAGACTTTCAATCTCTTGCAGGGCTTTAGTGCTCGAGAGAATGTGCAAATCGCGCTGCTGATGAGTGATGCGCTTGCAGGTGATCGCGCCGAAAGCAATGCTCGCGCCGAAGCGCTCTTGCGTTCGCTTGGCATTGAACAACTTGACGCGCTTGCGGAGGAACTCTCAATCGGTCAACAACAACGCGTCGCCATTGCGCGTGCGCTCGTGTGCCGACCGACGCTCGTGCTTGCTGATGAACCAACTGCGTCGCTTGATCCTGAGAACGCGCTCAACGCCGTGCGCGTGTTGCGCGATGCGTGCCGCGAACAAGGTGCGGCGCTGCTGGTGGTGAGTCACGATCCTTCGCTTGAAGCGCACTTCGCGCGGCGCTACACACTGAACTCGACGAAAGCAGTCGCGACATGAATGACTTCGGCATCGTCGTGCGCAGTTTGCGCGTGCGTGCATTCTCCACCACTGTGGTCATCGCGCTTGTAGCGATGAGCGCTGGTCTCCTCCTCGCGATTCTCTCGCTGCGTACTGCCGGTCAACGCGCGTTTGAGCGCGGCACGGGCAACGCGCATCTCTTGGTCTCGCGCGACGGAAGTCCGCTGGTGAGCGTGCTCAATAGTTTGTTTTATGCGAATCCACCGAAGGCTCCGATTGATGCGGCGGCGGTCACGGCACTTCGCGAATCGTTTCCGTGGGCGATGTTTGTTCCGACCGCCATCGGTGACAGCTATCGAACTTTTCCTGTTGTCGCGACTGTGCCTGAGTACTTCACGAAGTTTGAGCCAGTGTTCGGTGAACCGTGGACCTTCGCGCAAGGCCGCGCGTTCACTGCGGATTTTGAAGTCGTTCTCGGCAGCAGTGTCGAGCGTGACACGGGTTTGCGCCTCGGCGCGAAGATCGTATTGACGCATGGTTCCGGCAAGTCACGCGAAGGCGTTGATGAGCATGCGCATGAACATCGTGAGTATGAATTCACGGTCGTCGGCATTCTGGCGCCAAGTGGCTCGCCACATGATCGCGCGTTGTTTACTGATCTTGATTCGAGTTGGATGCTCCACGCGCATGATCGCTTCGAGCGCGCGGGCACGCACAAGACGGTCACGCCTGCGGACCTCACTGAGGCAGATCGTGTGGTCACCGCCGTGATGCTGCGGCTTCCTTCGCGCGATGGTGTCAGCGCGCCGCCTGCGCTTATGTCGCAGTACGACAAACTTCGTCGCGATGGCTCGCTCACTGTCGCGCTGCCTGCGAATGAAGTGCAGCGACTCTTCGACATCATCGCGGGCATCGATGTGCTCTTCCTTGCGATGGCGATGGCGACGCTTGCTTCAAGCGCAGTCGCAATTCTGTTGTCGATGGTGAACTCAATGAGCGAACGCAGTCGCCAAGTCGCAATCCTGCGCGTGCTTGGCGCAAGTCGCGCACGCATTTTCTGGCTCGTGCTGACTGAGAGCACGCTGATTGGTCTTGTCGGCGCTGCGATTGGTGTCGTTGTGTGCAGCGTCGTGCTGTATGCAGCAACTGAATGGATGCGGAGTGCTCACGGAATCGTCATCGCGCCGCAACTTGATGCGCGCAGCGCAATCCTTGTCGCGATGGGCACTACGCTTCTTGCTGCTGCTGCGGGAATCGTGCCTTCTGTGTTGGCGTATCGAACGAGTGTCGCGCGTAGTTTGCGGCCGGTAGGCTGAGAAGTGCTGATGAGTCTGCGTTTGGAGTTGCTATGAAAATCGTCTGGATCATTGTCACTCTCCTTTTGCTCGCAGGTTTGATTGTGGTGTTTCAGCCGCCGGCATCGAGCGAGCGACAAGTCAGTGCGGAGCAATTCGAAGCGCAAGCCGCGAGCGTGTTTGAAACGCCTGTTGTTGCGCCTGTTGTTGCGCCTGTCGTCGCGCCCGAAATCACTCCAGCGATCATCCCCACACCTGTTCAACCGCCAGCAGCGATCAATGTGCCAACGGTGTTGCCAGTCATAGAGCCACCCAGCGTTATTGTTGATCTCGCAGCAAAACTGCCGGCACAAGATCCCGATGCAAGCGCAGCTGAACCACCGGCGGCGACTGCCACGATGATTTCTGCGGGCACCGAGTTCACGCCTGACATTCCGAGTATCGCGCAAGCGGAGATTCTTCCGAGCAAAGTCATTCGTCTTACTGACGGCAGCATCTCGGTTGATGACGCGTGGACCATTCGCGGTGAAGGCACGCGTGAAGCGCCGTATGAAGTGAGTTGGGAGTTTCTCGCGAGCGCGCAAGAGACCTACACGCCGCGACTTGGCGAGAAAAAGATTCCTGCGCGCATCGCGTTTCTCTCGGGAAAACATGTGCGTATCGCGGGCTATCTCGCGTTCCCGCTGGTTGCACCAACAGCGAGCGAATGTTTAGTGATGCTGAATCAGTGGGACGGTTGCTGCATCGGTGTGCCGCCATCGCCTTACGACGCGATCGAAGTGAAACTCGAGAAGGAACGCAAAGGATGGCGTCGTCACTCGATCAATTTCGGCGCGATTGATGGCGTCTTCAAAGTGGAGCCCTACCTCATCGAGAATTGGCTCGTGGGTCTCTATCTCTTTGAAGCCGCGTCGATTGATGAAGAGCTGTGAGTCGTCGCGATGCTGAATGACTGACGCGCGGTATGATCGCGGGTCTATGCATGCTCGCTTGAAATTCACGCTCGCCACGATGCTCATGACTCTGCCGTTCTCGTCTTTGACGCGAGCAGATGATCCTCCCGCAGCGCAAGCTGCTGCAACCAACGCGCCTGGTGCACTTGCGCCCAACGGCTATTCAAGCGGCGAGACTACACACGCGCGATTGACGGCGTTTGTGCAATCAGCCAACAGTGAAGGAAGATCGCGGGCGCGCATCGAACGCATCGCCACTTCGCGACGCGGAACTGCGATCGAAGTCATCGTGCTCGGCGAACAAGATTCCACCAAGAAGCAACCAGCGATGCTGCTCGTCGGTGGCATGGATGGCGTTGATCTCGCGTCGACTGAGCAAGTGCTCGCAGCGCTCAACACGCTGCAACGCGACCATGCGGAACTCTTGAAAACAATGCGGATCTACGCGATCGCCGAAGCAAACCCTGATGCACGCGCCGACGCGATCAACTCTCACACACCGCGCGCGACCAATGCACGCGAAGTCGATGACGACCGCGATGGTGCGATCGATGAAGATGCGCCGCGCGATATCAATGGCGATGGACTCATCACCTCGATGCGTCGCGTGGCACCTGCAGGTCGCTCGGCCACGCATGTGATTGATGCATCTGACGCACGCATCACGCGCGCCGCAAAGAAGGACAAAGGCGAAGTCGCCACGCACGAACTGTTCGTGGAAGGTCTTGACATCGATGGCGATGGACTCCTCAGCGAAGACGCGCTCGGTGGCGTGGCGCTCGATCACAACTTTGCCCATCGGTATCCTGAGTTTGCGATTGATGCTGGCCCGTATCAAATGAGTGAACCAGAGGCGATGGGAATCGCTCGGTTTGTGCGCGATCACAGCGACATCGTGAGTGCGATTGTGTTTGGTCGTCACGACACGCTCGTCAACTTTCCTGACACGAAAGACACAGATTCAACTTCGGGCACGCCGATGTGTTACCTCGCGGAAGATCACGACATGTATTGCGCGATGGCGAAACTCTTCAAGGAATCGACGAAGCTCGAGAAGTCGGACAGCGCTGATCTCGCGGGCTCGCTCGTGTTGTGGCTAGCGAATCATCGCGGCATCGCAGCGGTTGCGGTGAATGGTTGGACTCTGCCTTTAGCGCCGAACCTTGAGGAAGGCGCGTCTGCAGCAGTCGAAAATGATGATGCTGATGAAGCTGCGTGGCTTGCTGTGAGTGATCATCTCTATGGCGGCGCTGGTTTCGACCCGTGGACAACGGAACAACATCCGAAACTCGGCGTTGTTGAAGTCGGCGGTTTCCTTCCGTTCTTTAAGAGTTGCCCGACCATCGCGCAAGCCGAAACGCTCGCGGCTGCAACAACACCGTTTGTTGCGAAACTAGCAGAGCTCACTCCCCGAATCACTGTGAGCGATGCGCGTCTCACGCCGATCTCCAACGGACTCGTGCGCATTGATCTGCGCATCACCAACACTGGAACGCTTGCGACGACAACTGAAATGGGTCGCATCACACAGATGATTCCACCGATTGTGCTGCGATTGATAGGCAATCCGAGCGATGTGCTCAGTGGCAAAGCAATTGAGAAGATTGAACGACTCGAAGCTGGTGCGTCCAACGAGTACTCGTGGACTGTTCGAGTGCAAGACGGCGCATCTGTAGACATCACCGTGATCGGACCAACCTTTGACACGATCACTCGAACGGCAACGCCCGCATTGAATGCAACACAACCAGGCACGGAGGCCCCACGATGAACTTCTCAACAACCACGCGTGTCGCGCTCATACTTCTCACGAGCGCGTTCGTTCAGCCAGTTGTCGCGCAAGATCGCGTCGAATCCAAGAGCGACCTGCGCTTCGATCACTTCCGTGATACCAAGCAACTTATCGCTGAACTAAAGGCTCTTGCTGCCGCGCATCCCGCACTACTCACCTATGTTGAGTTTGGAAGCAGTTCATTCGGACGACCGATGGCTGCGCTCATTCTGAACAATCCAAAGACTGGCCTCGACACCGACAAGCCTGCGATGTACATCGACGGCAACATTCACGGCAATGAAATCCAAGCATCGGAGACTGTGCTCTATACGGCGTGGTATTTGGTGGAGCAGTACGGCAAGAACGATGCGATCACCACGCTTGTGGATCGCACTGCCTTCTACTTTGTGCCGTGCGTGAATCCTGATGGCCGACAGAACTGGTTCGATGCGCAAAACAATTCGAGCACTTCACGCACAGGCATGAAGCCTACTGATGATGATCGCGATGGCGCGTGCGACGAAGATGGTCCTGATGATCTCGATGGTGATGGATCGATCGGTGTGATGTGGCGGCGCGATCCCAATGGAACGCATCGACGAAGCGATCTCGATCCAAACATCATGGAGTCGGTCTCGAGCGAGCCACGCGCGGATGGCACGATTCGCCGAGGCGAATGGTCGTTTGCAGGTAGTGAAGGGCTTGATAGGGATGGCGATGGATCAGTGAATGAAGATGGTCCCGGCGGTTACGACATGAATCGCAACTGGCCTGCTGATTGGCAGCCAGAGCATGTGCAGAACGGCGCGGGCGATTGGCCGTTTTCGTATCCTGAAACTGACGCGGTTGGAAAGTTCATTCTTACAAAACCAAATATCGCCGCTGGTCAGGCGTATCACAACGCAGGCGGCATGATTCTGCGTGGACCTGGCGCACCTGCACGAGAGAACGCGTATGCGGGAGATCGTGCGGTGTATGACTCGATTGCCAATGTTGGCGCGGAGATGCTGCCGGGATATCGCTCGATGGTGATTCACTCGGACTTGTATCCCGTGCGCGGTGGCTTCGTGAATTGGCTCAGCGAAACGCTCGGCATCGTTGCGTTTACCAATGAGTTGTGGACGGAGAAGCGCATCATGCAGAACGGTTCGAATCCGACCGAGGCGCAATCGAAGTTGTGGCGCGATCGTTTGATCTTCGGCGAAACGCGGACGCCGCTGACTGCATTCGAACATCCGACGATCGGTCCCGTGCTTGTTGGTGGCAACACGAAGTGGTCGTCGCGCATTCCACCAAGTTGGATGCTCGAAGAAGAATGCCATCGAAACGCGGCGTTTACGCTCTTTCATGCGAGTGAAATGCCGCGCGTGCATTTCGGCGAGCCGCTCGTGAAGCAGTTGCGCGATGGTTTGTATGAAGTGACGATCGAGATTGCCAACGACGCGTTGATTCCAACGCGCACCGTGCGCGCAGCGCAGTCGAAGTTGGGCGTGCCTGATCGCGTGACGCTCACGCCGCCACCATTGGGCGCGATTGTTGCGAGCGGCACAGTGCGTGGACGATTCGATCGCATGTTTACGCCTGATCTCGAGACGCCGAACGTGGTGGTGCTTGAGTCGGGTGTTCCGTCACGCGGTTCGACCTTCGTGCGTTGCTATGTCGAGTGCGCTGTTGGCGCAGCCGCGGCAAGCGAAATCGGCGTGCAATTCACGGCGGAGAAGGCGATCGACATTGCAACGACAGTGAAGCTTGAAGCGACGCCAGTAGTCACTCCGTCGTCGACAGAAAAGCCGACAACCAAGTGAGTGCGGTCCGTGCCTGAGGAAATCGATGTCATCGTTGTTGGCGCTGGCGCTGCGGGATTGTTCGCTGCGATTCACGCTGCGCGCGGCGCGACGGAACCCGACGCGCGACCGACTCCGCGAGTGATTGCGCTCGATGGCGCGAAAGTCATCGGCGCGAAGATTCTTGTCGCAGGCGGTGGTCGCTGCAATGTCACGCATCACGCGGTTGACGAGAAGGCGTACGCGGGATCGTCATCAAACGCTATTCGGAATGTGCTGCGTCGCTACAGCGTGCAAGACACGATTGCGTTCTTCGCAGACCACGGCGTCGAGCTCAAGCGCGAAGACACGGGCAAACTTTTTCCAACGACTGATGACGCGCGTACGGTGCTCAACGCGCTGCTGGCAGCGGCGCGTGCGGCGCAAGTCGACATTCGCTTTCCGCGGCGAGTCACGCATATCACTCGAGAAAACAGCGGGTTTTCCGCGCACGGCGAGTGGGGCGAACTCCACGCGAAGAAACTCATTCTTACGACAGGCGGCTTGAGTCTTCCGAAGTCAGGCTCCGACGGTGCGGGGTACGAGTTCGCACGCGCGCTCGGTCACAGCGTGACTGAGCGCGTGCATCCAGCGCTCGTGCCGCTCATTCTTCCTGGCACGCATGTGCTGCGAACACTCTCAGGTCTCACCCTCGACACAACGCTCATCTTGCGAAGCGCAACGGGCAAGGTGCTCAAGGAGTTCACCAACTCACTGCTCTGCACGCACTTTGGATTGTCAGGCCCCTGCGCACTCGACATGAGCCGCTACTGGCGTGATGCCGTGCTCGACAACGCGCGCGCTGGACTCTTTGCCAATTTCATTCTTGGCGAGCGCGAAGAAACGATTGACGCACAACTGCTCGCAAGCCGCGCCACAAACTCCGTCGCGTTCTTGCGTGAGCGCGTTCCTGAACGACTCGCTCGCGCGCTTGTCGAGCACGCGCGTATCGAACCTACGACGAGTCTTCGTCAACTCACACGCGATCAGCGCAAAGCGCTTGCGTCCGCCGTGTGCGCGCTGCCGCTCTCAATCGAAGGCGACCGCGGCTTCACCTACGCCGAAGTCACAATGGGCGGCGTGCCGCTAAGTGAAGTGCGTCTCGACACGATGGAATCACGCGTCTGCCCAGGCCTCTACCTCGCGGGTGAGATCCTCGATGTCGACGGTCGCATCGGCGGATTCAATTTCCAGTGGGCGTGGAGTTCAGGATTTGTGGCGGGTTGCGGCGCGCGAGGGTGATGATCGTCCTGGTTGAATCTCGTCACGCACGCCGTCGCGCGAGCATCCCAAGGCTTCTGTAAGTTCGAGCACGCGATAAAGGACACGCGATAAAGGACAGGCGTTTGAAACTTTGTGCATCGCACATCCGATTTCGCCCTGATCAAAGCCATTTGTTGAAGGCGCGCAGAATCGACAACACACGCACGCGAGTGCCCAGTTGCGCCACATTCGGCATCCGCGACACTCTTTCGGCAGTCACGACCAACAACGATCACTCCGCGCGATTACCATCGGCGCCCTCTGCGGGGTGGTAGCTCAGTGGCCTAGAGCCGTCGACTCATAATCGATAAGACGTCGGTTCGAATCCGACCCGCCCTATTTCCGATCAGCGGCCGAAGGTCGCGTGAAATTGATGGGGGCGCGCGAGACTGGCGGCGTTGCTTTCGCCATGGGGCCCCTGCCCATGACTTGCCCATGACTTGCCCATGACAGGGCATACTGCAGCGATGACTCTCTGTCGTTGGATTCCGTTGCGCGCACTGCTGCTGGCCTTCATGTCGTTAGCGTTAGCGGGATCGGCTGCACTTCGCGATGACGCGACGCTGTTCTTCAAGGGCGGCAAGATTCCGCGCATCGTGATCGAGCTTGCGCCCGAGGCGATCGAGGCGTTGCGCAAGGACCCGCGCGCCTACGCGCCGTGCGTTGTGCGCGAGGGCGATCGCGTCGTTGCGGAGAAGGCGGGAATCAAGCTCAAGGGTGCGGCGGGAAGCTTCCAGGATTTTGACGCTCGACCTGCGTTCACCATCAATATCGACAAGTTCGGCGAGGCCTCGCCCTACCACGGTCTCGCCAAGTTTCATCTCAACAATTCGGTGCAGGACGAGTCGTTGTTGAGTGAGTGGACATGTTCGGAGATCCTGCGCAGTGCCGATCAGCCTGCCACGCGGGTCACTCATGCCCGTGTGATGGTGGCGGGTCGGGATCTCGGCGTGTATGTGTTAAAGGAGGCGTTTGATGAGAAATTTCTCGCGCGCAACTTTAAGGCCGCCACGGGCAATCTCTACGACGGTGGATTCTGCCAGGACCTCGATGCTGAGCTCGAGCGCGATGAAGGGAAAGGCGCCAATGATCATGCGGATGTGCGCGCGATTGCCGAGGCCTGCACCGATCCTGACATGAAGAAGCGCTGGGAGCGCATCGAGAAGTTGGTCGACATCGAGAGTTTCGTTCGCTTTGTTGCGTTGGAAGCGATGCTCGGTCACTGGGATGGCTACGCGTTCAACGCCAACAATTACCGCTTGTACTTTGAGCCTGGCCGTAAGGCGCGCTTTCTACCGCACGGAATGGATCAGTGTTTCGGTGACCCGAGTGCGTCGGTGCTGGACTCGCCGCATGCGATGCTTGCACGGTCGGTCA
>QWPU01000008.1 GCA_003671065.1 Planctomycetota bacterium
TCATCGGCGGATTTGAAGTAGACGGGCGCCTCGCGTTGGTCTCGCGTCACCCAGCGCTCGTTGATGGCGGACCGACCACGCTTCAACTGTCGCTTCGTCGCCGTGGAACCGTCGCAGCATGGGCGGCGTTTCCAGAACCCGTCGGGTCATGGGCCGTCACTGGATTTGGGTCCGATGCCGTCGTACTTTCCCTCAACGCCGAGCGGATCGGTTCGATCCGTCTACTGCCGTTGTCAGCCGCGGAGCCGGGGGAACCGATTCTCCTCGCACCACCGACTTTTTCGGCCGGCAACTGGATTCACATTCCAATCATCGCGGCCGCTGCAGTTGCGCTCGCGCTGCTTGCGCTTGTCTTTGGCGCCGATGCGTATCTGGAGCAACGCGTCGGGATCACCACTACCGCGCCTCAGATTCCGCTCAACCGCCGTCGTGGTGCTCGGCTGGGTCATCGTGCGCTTGCGATGCTGGTTGACTTGATCCCCGCGGTGTGCGTGGTGTGGCTGTTTTATCGAGGGAATCCGCTGGAATACCTAGAGTTTCCAATCTTCGTGACGGACCTCACGGCGCGATTCCCCGCCATTCTCACCATTGCGCTCGGGTGGCTCTCAGCCAGCATCGGCGACATTGTGTTTGGTCGTTCGATCGGCAAGCGGCTCGCTGGTCTTGAGATCATCAGTATCCGCGGCGAGCCTTCGACGATGGGCGGCCGAGCACTTCGATCGCTCGCGTCACTGGTAACGATGGCGGCACCTCCCATCATGTTGCTTGCGGCGGTGAACCCGCGCGGCGACGGACCCGCCGAGATGGTGAGCGGCACGGCAGTGGTTGAAGCAGAAGCCGCACCAGTTCTGCCTCACTGACGGACGGCTCCGAAATTACCTGAGCAATTTCTGCCATTGGAGGATTGTCCATGGACATGCCGATGACGCACTAGGCGCACGCGCAGTTTTCGCGTGATGCTTGAGCCGTTTGAGGCAGAAGTGATCAGAAGTGATCAGGCAGAGTGAGTAGTTCACGCCTGTAGTTCAAGCCAAATCGTGCGTCGTCAAGGATTGACGGCGAAAGGCGCTTCGCGGGCTATTGCCCCGTGAAGCACTCGGAAGGATTCTGAGGTTCGCGTCGTGGCAGAAGCTGTCAAGCCCTCCCCAACTCCTGAGCCAGCAACCGCGCCCACCGCGACGCCGATCGTGAGCGGTTTTGCGCAGGTTTTGCGCGAGTTTTGGCAAGTTCCACTATTGATTGTTGGAGTCGGTGGCGTTGCAACCGCGCTCTGGTACGCGCGCTCACACGCGCCAGTGCACGACTTCGATGCAGCGCTCGCGCAGGCCGAGGAACTCATCGCAAGTGATGACCTCGATCACGCCACCTACATCTTGAGTGATGTCGTTGAGCGCAATCTTGAGAAGGCTCCCAAGGAAATCGAGCCGCGTCTGCGCGCGCTGCAAGCCGACGCGATCGCGCGCGATCTTCGCACTAGCGCGAAGCCGACCAAGGCCGAGGATGAGCGGCTCGTCAACGCCTACGACCGCGCGCAGACCGCGGGTTGGACGATGACGCCTCCGCAGGTCGTCGCCTATTCGCAAAGCCTTGTGCGCGTTGGTCGCGCCGCTGAAGCGCTTGCTGCGGTGAGCGAAGGCGCATCGGCGCAGGACGCGGAAGCGCTGCGACAAAAAGTGCGGCGGGACGCGTTGGCAAGTGTGCTGCAAGGCGCGAGCGAGTCGGGAAAGCAAACACCAAAGGCGCTGCTCGCGGCGATCGAACAGTTTCGCACTGATCCAAATCTCTCCGCGTCCGACGCGGCATGGGCGGCTGCACGCGCGGCGGAGCAACGCATCGCCAGCGACAGTTGTGAGGTCGCCGCCGATCGATTGCTCGTTGATTTGAGCCGAATTGAAGGCACTCCTGCTGCGCGCGGAATCGCTTCGCCGCAAGAGCTCGCCGAGCTCTATCAATTGCGCGGCGAGGCGCTTCGTCGCTTGAACCAACTCAACAAGGCGCGTGACGAGTTTCAACATGCAGCCACGATCGTGCAAGCAGGCACGCCCGTCGCGGGTGCGATTGATGTTGGCCTTGGGCGCACGAACCTCGCGCTCGGTGACTACGAAGGTGCTGAGAAAGTGTTTGATGCAGCTGTGCTTGCGCAACACGCAGGGACGCTTGGTCATGAAGCGCGGCTTGGTCGCGCCGAAGCCCGCTCGCATTTGGGCAAATTTGCCGATGCAGAGATCGATTTCGCCGTGCTCCTCGAATCGGCGCATCGCGATGAACTTAGCAAAGGCACGCAGCACTCCATGCAACGCGTGCTGGTTGAGCGCGCGCGTGATGCGCTTGCTGAGAAGCGTTGGCTTGAATCCGCGGAGCTCGCGCGCGTTGCCGTGCAGCTTGGTGAAGATGGCGAGCATCGCGCCGACGCGTTAGTCGTGCTTGGTACTGCCGCGCGCGCCGAAGCCGATAGGATCCTCAAGACGCCGACTGGTGCGGCCTCCGCGCTTGCCGATCTCGTGCCAGACGATCGCATCGCGGTCAATCGTCTGCTTAAAGAAGCGGGCGACGCGTTCGTTGATTTCTCGGGCACGCCTGCCTGCCGACAAGCGTCCGATGACACCTATGTCGAAAGCCTGCGCAACGCCGCAGCCTGCTACGACATTGCAGGTCTGCACGAGGAAGCGCTCGCGCAATGTCAACTCTTGCTTGAAGCGTTGCAACCAGAAGACCCTGATCGAGCCGATGTGTTTATCCGTATCGCTGCGATTCGCGAGGCAGAAGGCGCATTTGGCGAAGCGATTGTGAACTACAAGCGAGCAATTGACTTGCGTCGCGATGGCAGCGAGTACACGACGCGGGCGATCGTTCCCTTGGCGCGCGTGCTGGCCGCTGATGGTCGCGCTGATGAAGCGACCTCGCATTTGCAATCGGTGCTCAGCGGTGACTTCGGTCTGAAGCCTGAAGCCGTCGAGTACTTCAACGCGCTTGATCTCCTCGCCAAGATTCAATTCTCGAAGGCACGCTTCACCGAGAGCGCCGAACTCTTGCACGAGGCGATTGTGCGTTGCCCTGATCCGACTCGTCTCGGTGAACTGCGCTTTCGCCTTGGTGAGGCGTACATTGGAGTGTCGCGCGGCGCTCTTAAAGAATCACAAGTCGCCGATGCCACTGCGGCCACGAAGGCGCGGCTCGCGCGTGATGCGCATGCGCGTCTTGCTGATGCGCGCCGAATCTTCGAGCAAGCGATTCAAGCGTTTGAAGAGCAGGGGAGCGATCTCGATGGGCTGAGTCGCGATATGCAGCGCGAGTCGTACATGCGCCGCGCTGATTGCGCGTTTGACATGGGTGACTTCGAAGATGCGATCGCGCTCTATGAAGCGGTTGATCGCAAATATCCTGAACATCCATCGTCGATGGTCGCCCTCATCCAAATCGTGAACGCGTGCGATAGTCTCGCTGACGCGACGCGAGCGGAAACCGCGCATCGCCGCGCGCAGTTGCGACTCACGCAACTTTCGGACGAATCGTTCTTTGGTGGCGCAGGCATTATGTCGCGCGAAAGTTGGGAGCTGTGGCTACGCAATCATCCGCCGTCGCGCAGTCGCGTGGCGAGCGCGCCCGCGGAGGTTGAGCCATGACGCGGCCATCGACGCACGAAAATCTCAGTGCCGCAGCGCCGCGCCTTCGCGATCTCGCCGAACGCCGCCTCGCCAGCGCTCGCGTGATGCAGGACCTTTCGACGCGCGAAGACGCATTGCTTGCCGCGGTGGATGCAGCTGGTCGCGGTGAAATCGAACAAGACGAAGTCGAAGTGGTGCTCGCGATGCACCTCAATGCGCGTGAAGCGTGTCTCAATTCGATGCGCACCTGTGATGCGGAATGGGCTGCAGGCGCCGCAGCGATTGATCAATTACAGAGCAGCGATCGCGACGCCATTCAACGCATCGCTACCGAACTCTTCGACATTCTCGAAGCGATTCAAGCCACCGACACGCACTTTGCCAGCGAACTTGCGCTGCGTAGGCGCGCCGCTGGCGTCGAGATCAGCCGCACCGATGGCTCACGCGCAGCCAACCGCGCCTACGCGCCGATCACGCCCACACCTCGCTTTACTGATCGGAGAGGCTAATGAGTTCGTTGTCAACGCAACCTTCCGACTTCAAAGAATTCATCCAGACCTTCACGGAAGCGTTCGAGCGTTTGCAAGAAACGCACGCATCGCTCGCCTCGCAAGTCGAGCGTTTGCAAGCGGAACTTGCCGAGGCCAATGAGCGCTTGCGGAGGTCGCGTTCACTTGCTGCCCTTGGCGAAATGGCTGCAGGCATCGCGCATGAGATTCGCAATCCGTTGGGCGCGATTCGTCTCAACGCCGAGATTCTTGCGGAAGAAGTCGCGGATCGACCAGAGTCGGCAGCGTGCGTTGACAAGGTGCGCCGCGCCACTGAACGCCTTGAGCGAATCGTTGGCGATGTGTTGCGTTTCGCGCGTGATACTCGTGTGCACGCCAGTCCCACTCGCGCCGCGGACATCTTCGAACTCGCGATGTGCGATTGCGAAGGATTGCTCGCCGCAGAAGGTGTCGAGTTGCACATCGACATTCAAGGTGAGTGCACACTCAACGCTGACGGCGCGCTAGTGGCGCAGGCAGTGTCGAATCTTGTGCGCAATGCCATCGAAGCGATGCGGGCAAGTCCTCAGCGACTGATCACGCTCGGTGCTCGCGAAGCGCGCTTGCGTAGGCCCGACGGCGCTCGTCACGGATTTGTGGTGCTCAGCGTTGAAGACTCAGGTCCTGGCATTCCGTTGCAAGCACGCGAGCGCATCTTCAATCCGTTCTTCACGACGCGCGAAGAAGGCACTGGTCTTGGGCTCGCGATTGTGCATCGCATCATCGATGCCCACGGCGGAATGACCGCGGTTACTCATGCTCGGCGCGTCGGCGCTACAACCGGCGCGCGACTTGAATTGTCGCTGCCACTCACGCCGACCACGCTCGCCAACGCTGACGGTGTGTCGCTTGGCGACGCCGTTCGTCGAAGGATCGGCGGACAGCAACTCGATCACGACACTGTTCGCACCACCGCTCAAAACACGAATCAAAACACAGTTCACGCCAAGATCCGGGCACACGCCGGTTGAAGGAGTTTTCATATGGGCAGAATTCTCGTTGTAGATGACAAGGAACTCATGCGCGACAGCGTCGGCGCGATTCTCAGTCGCAAAGGCCACACGGTCGTCACCGCAAGTGATGGCAAGAGCGCGCTCGCTCGCGTCGCCGACAAGCGACCAGAATGCATCGTCACCGACTTGCAGATGCCCGGCATGAACGGTCTCGAACTCTTAGAAGAGATTCGCAAGATCGACGCCGAGTTGCCTGTCGTCTTCATGACCGCATTCGGCTCCGTAGAAACTGCAGTCGACGCGATGCGCAAAGGCGCCTTCGATTATGTCACCAAACCATTCTCAGGCGACGAACTCGCCATCAGTGTCGAGCGCGCGCTCGAGCACGCACGATTGCTTCGTGAGAACCAAGTGTTGCGCGCAGTGGCCACGCCACAAACGCGTCGCGCTCAAACGCATCGCATGATCGGCAGCGCCGCCGCGATGGAAGAACTCCGCGCCAAGCTCGCGCCAATTTCAGCGAGTCACGGCACTGCGCTTGTCACTGGTGAGTCAGGCACAGGTAAAGAAGTTGCGGCCCGCTTCATCCACGAAAACAGTCCACGCGCAAGTGGGCCGTTTCTCGCGATCAACTGCGCGGCGCTCTCGTCATCATTGCTTGAGAGCGAACTCTTCGGTCATGAGAAGGGCGCGTTTACCGGCGCTGATCGTTTGCGCAAGGGTCGCTTTGAACTTGCTGATGGCGGCACATTGTTGCTTGACGAGATCAGCGAGATTCCCCCTGATTTGCAGGCGAAACTCCTCCGCGTCTTGCAAGAGAAGAGCTTTGAACGCGTCGGTTCAAGCGTTGCGCAGCGAGCCGATGTGCGCATCGTCGCGACGACCAATCGCGATCTCGTGCGCGAGGTTGACGCGGGTCGCTTCCGTCAAGATCTTTACTTTCGTCTCAATGTGTTGCCTGTTCGCATGCCAGCGCTCAGTGAACGCCTCAGTGATGTGAGTGAACTCTCTGAACACTTTCTTGGTTTGGTTGCGGATCGCGAAGGCGGTCGTCGCAAGAAGCTTGCCAAGGACGCGCTTGCGCTGTTCGAAGCGTATTCATGGCCTGGCAATGTGCGTGAGTTGCAGAATCTCTGCGAGCGCGCGGCTGTGCTGTGCAATGGCGATGTCATCAGCGCTGAACTCGTTGCGCCGTGGTTGGTCGCCAACGCTGGCCCTGCAATCTTCGTAAGCAGCGGCGGTTTTGCGCAGAAATCCCCTCGATCATTGATCGGTGAATCGCCCGCAATCGAAACTTTCTCCGCAGCCGCACACGCAGTACTTGGCGGCGCAGCGAGCAACGGCGATGGCACAGGCATTCCAAGTCTCGTCTGCGATGGTGCGCTCACACTCGATGAAATTGAACGCCGTTCAATCGTCGCGACACTCGGACGCAATCGCGGGCATCGTCAAAAGAGTGCAAAGGCGCTTGGCATTGGCGTGCGCACGCTCGGTCTCAAACTCAAGAAGTGGAAAGAAGAGTTGCTCGTTCCAGCGGAACTCTGATTGGACTCACGCCATGATTGACGGACTTCTTGGTAACTCCTCGCTGCCTGCGCTTGAGCGCTCGATGCAGTTCATGAGCGCGCGTCAGAAACTGCTCGCGGGAAACATCGCCAATGTCGAAACACCAGGGTTTCGGCCTGTAGATGTGAATCCGCGGGCGTTTCAGACGGCACTGCAAGAGGCGCTCGATCAAGACAGCGTTGATGCGAGAGGCAGTTTGCAATTTGATCCAAGCGCGCCTGTTGCCTTTAGCGATGCCGGCGCTGAGCTCAAGCCTGAGATTCTCGCAGACAACATCATGTTCCACGACGGCAACGATCGAAGCATGGAACGCCTTATGCAGAGGCTCGCTGAGAATGTCTATGCGTTCCGTACCGCATCGCAACTGTTGCGCAATCAGTTTGAGTTGATCAACGCGGCAATCCGCGAGCGACCATAAGTAGAAGACATCATCTGAGTTCAATCAAGGGAACCACCTATGTTCGGATCATTCGACATCTCCACTAGCGCGCTGGTCGCCAACCGCACTCGCCTTGACGCGATTGCGGCCAACATCGCCAACGCCGATGTTCCAGTTGATCCCAACTCACCGAACGTTCCTTTCTCCGAACGGGTCGTGCACTTCGCGGCAGGCGACCCAGTCTCGGGCTCGAGTCTTGGCGTGCATGTTGCCGAGATCACGCCGCGAAACTCCTTCCGCCTTGAGTATGAACCCGAGAACATTCGTTGCCGAGATGCCGCGGGCTATGTGCGCTATGCAAACATCGACCCTGTTGCGCAGCAGGCGAACGCGATGCTGGCCACGCGCAGTTATGACGCCAATCTTGCCGCAATTGAGGCCGCTAAGTCGATGATCGACGCGTCGCTGCGCATCATCGCGTAGTGAGTCATGATGAAAGTAGGGTGGCACACTGTGTGCTAACTCCCTATCGAGGAGCTCGATCTGACCATCGAGCGCAGGAATGAACCGACCATGATGGATCCCCTTGGCATCGTCTCTCGAGTGAACCCCGCAGCAGGGGGCGCCACGCGGCTGCAACCGCCGAGTGGCGGCGCCGAGTTCAAGCAGGAGCTGCTTGATGAGATGCGCAAAGTGAACGAGATGCAGAACGACGCCACCAAGGCGACGAATGACCTTTTGACGGGGCAACGCGACGATATTGAGGGTGTGATGATCGCAACTCAGAAGGCTGACTCTGCGTTTCGCATGCTTTTGGCGCTGCGAAACAAGGTCGTGGATGCCTACGACGAAGTGAAGAACATCCGCGTCTAAGTCACTGGCTCCGAACGAACCTCGTTGACCGTCTGGCAACACTCGCTCGCGCGGGCGTTGCCGCGGTGGGTCGCCTCGAGATCGCCTCAGGGTCGCCTCGAGGTCGCCTTTGGAAAGCGCACAACCCGCGCATCCTCCACGCAATTTTGACCTTTCTACGCGCAGTCTTTGCGGTGTGAAACACTTCCATGCCGATGAGGCTTCTCTAGGGCGCGCCTGACCAGGATGGTTTCACGCGCGCACTGTGCAATCACGACGAGCGCAGTCTGCGGATCGCCGTTCAACGCAAAGTAGTCAACGCAAGGCATGGAGGCCAGCGCGTGCAGGCACTGAGAAACACGCTCGAACTCATTCGAACTCGCATGGCGGGTCTTCCAGCTTCCGCGAAATTACTCGCAGGAAGTTTGTTAGTCATTCTCGCACTCGGGCTCTTCCTCGTGGCGCAATGGAGCGCGACGACAAGCAGCGTTCCCTTCGCTGTAGTGCCAACGGCCTATGACGACGCGCGCACATTTCTTGGCTCGCGAGGCGTGCAATACGAAGAGAAGAATGGCCAGATCTTGGTGCCCGCCGAGCGTCACGCGGAGTTGCTTTCGCAATTCGCAGAGCAAGGTGCAGAAGGCGGCACATCGATCAACTTCGAACAAGCTATCGCGCTCGATAGTCCGTTCATGACGACGCGTCAGAGCGAAACCACATGGCGCATTGCACTGCAAAATGTGCTCGCCCAGACGATCGGTGGCTTTCGCAATGTGAAAAGCGCACGCGTGTTTGTTTCGCCGAAACCATCGACGCCGCTGGGCGCATCGCGTCATGTGCAAAGCGCGTCGGTGCATGTAACGATGCGCATCGGTTCACTTGCACAAGAACAAGTTGATGCAATTGCCACGCTTGTCGCGGGCGCGCAAGCGGGGCTCAAGCCTGAGAGCGTGGCGATCAGCGACAGTTCGCAGTCCTATCACACGAGTTTTGGTCGCGCGGCCGCGACGGGTGGAAACCTTGAGCATGTGCTGAAGATCGCTGAAGCGGTGCAAGCGCGCATCGCGACGCTGCTCGCGTCGATTGAAGGCGTGCGTATCGCAGTGAATCCGCAAGTGGTGACGACGGAACGCACGAGCACGACGACGGACTATCGCGACGGCATTTCGATTCCGATCAGCGAAGACACTTCGACTTCAGCAACCAAAGGTCCTGCTGCGTCGCGCGAACCTGGCGCCGTGCCAAACACTGGTCTTGCAGTGGTGACTTCATCAAACGGTGGCGCGGAAACTTCCAGCGAACTCTCGAAGAATCGCTACGACTCGCGCATTCCCGGCAGCACCACGATTGAGAAGGACAGCACGGGCTACGCGACGAAGATTGATGTTGGTGTCGCGCTGCCGTGGAGTTACTTCGTGCGCGTGTGGCGCCTCAAGAATCCTGATGCACCTGGCACTGAAGCGAAGGTGCCAGATGAGGCAGCGCTTGCGATCATTCGCGATGAAGAGATCGCGCGCATCACCAAACTCGTCGAGCCGCAAGCCTCGACGGATGCTGTAGAAGGCTCGAAAAAAGGCAAGATCGAAGTCAGTTGGTTCTATGACTTCGAAGAGCAAGTGCCGCAAACTTCGATGGCCGCTGGTCTTGGTGAATTTGTTCTCGGTGGCTCAAGCACAGGCGGCATGAGCGGCAGTGGACTCATCAAGCCCATCGGTCTTGGTGTGCTCGCCATCGCAAGTTTGTTCTTCATGTTCAACATTGCGCGCAAGGCATCAGTGCGTGAAGACCTTCCAACTGCGGAAGAACTCGCAGGTGTGCCACCGAAACTTGAGAGTGATGATGCAGAAGTCGTGGGCGAAGCAGATGAAGCATCGCCAGCGCTTGAAGGCATGGAGCTCGACGATGACAGTTTGCGTCGCGCGCAAATGCTCGAGCAACTCAACGAGATGGCGAGTAGAGATCCGTCTGAACTCTCAGGAATTTTGCGTCGCTGGATGCGTAGCCCTGCCTAATTGGAGAAGTGAGCCTCATGGTCTATCGACCTGGAATGAAACTACCCAAGTCCGCCGAAGAGCTCGACGGAACGCTCAAGAGCGCAATTCTGTTGCTCTTGCTCGATGCGGATAGTGCAGGAAGCATTCTCAAAGAAATGCCGACTGAGACAGTCGAAGAAGTCACGCGCGCGCTGGCAGCGCTTGGCGATGTGCCGACTCAACTTGGTCAAGAAGTCATCAGCGAGTTTTACTCGTTAGCAATGGCGCAAGGCTATGTGCGTGAAGGCGGACTCGACTACGCGCGCACGCTGCTCAAGAATTCGCTTGATCCAAAGACCGCGGAGAAGGTGATTCAGCAAATTCAAACGCAAGTGCAGAAGACGCCCTTTGCGTTTCTACAAAAGGCTGAGAGCGAGAATCTCCTCACCTTCATTCAAGAGGAACATCCGCAAACGATCGCGCTCATCGTGAGTCACTTGCCGCACCACAAGGCGAGTGAGATTCTCATTGGGCTGCCACCTGCGAAGCAAATCGAAGTCGTTCGTCGCGTGGCCAACATGGAGCAGACGAATCCTGAAGTGATTCGCGAAGTGGAAAGTGCGCTAGAAAGCCGTCTTTCCAACATCATTGGCACATCGAGCGAGAAAGTCGGCGGCGTTGAAACTGTCGCTGAAATCCTCAACCTTGTCGATCGCTCGACCGAGCGTTCCATCATGCAAGGCGTCGAGAGCGAAGACCCAGATCTTGTCGAAGAGATTCGTCGTCGGATGTTTGTGTTCGAAGACATCAACCATGTCAACGACAAAGGCATTCAAGCGGTGCTCAAGGAAGTCGAGAACGACGAGCTCTGTCTCTCGCTCAAGACCGCGAGCGAAGCACTCAAGAACAAGATTCTCGCCAACATGTCATCGCGTGCCGCCGAGTCGATTCGCGAAGACATGGAGTTCATGGGGCCAGTGCGCATCAGCGATGTCGAAGCGGCGCAACAGCGCATCGTCGACATCGTGCGTCGCCTCGAAGAAGCGGGCGAGATCATCATCTCGGGTCGCGGTGGCGCGAATGATGTTGTGGTGTGATGAGCGTGTGTGTGATGCAGTTCGATGGCAGCGTGACATGCAGTTTGCAGCAGCAATATGGCAGTACTGAAGCACTCATCACCACAAGCGCGTCTGTCTCAAGGCGGTATGTTTGATCTCAGCGATCTTCGTGAAGGCGCGGTGAAGGCGATCGAAGATGCACGCGAGGAAGCGGTGCGTATGGTCGCAGCCGCGCGCGTAGAAGCTGATGCATTACGAGCGAACGCACGCGCGGAAGGTGTGACGAAGGGCTATGACGAAGGGTTTGCCAAGGGCGTTCCTGCTGGTCGCGCTGAAGGTGAACTCGCTGGTCGCACTTCTGCCGCAACGCTTCATGATGCATCGTTGGCTGCGATCGAAGAAGCGTACAGCCGCGAGTTCTTGCGTTGGATTGCAGTGCGCGATGAAGTGATGCGTACTGCTGAACGCGAACTCGCAGGTATTGCGCTGGCGATTGCCGAACGAGTTGTGCGCGAGCATGTGAAGTGCGATCCAACAGTTGTTGCGCGCGAAGTCGAAGCGGCGGTATCGCTGTTTGCACGAGCGACACGCGTGACGATTCAAGTGGCGATTGAGGATGAAGCGTTGGTGTCAGAAGCGATGCCGGCGCTCCGTGCCACGCTGCCTGCCGATGCAGACATTTCGCTGATTGCTGTTGCGGGGATCGAGCGCGGCGGCTGTGTGATTCGTACGAGTGAAGGCTCGGTCGATGCGCGCATCGAGACGCAGTTTCGTCGCATACGCGAAGGCATCATGGGCGGTGCGCCTGACATTGCAGATGGAGATGCCTCGTGAAACTCGCAGCAATTCGCCCAGCAGTTCGCGCGATTGAATCGCGCGAAATCACAGGCACCGTGCGCGCCGTGAAAGGTCTCGTTCTCAGCGTCGAGCAATTGCCGCTGCCCGTTGGTTCACTGGTGCGCGTGCATGTGCCTCATCGCACTGATGCGCCGCGCGGCGAAGTTGTTGGCTTTGATGGTTCGCGCGCGTTGGTGATGTTGCTGAGCGAAGCTGATGGCGTGTCGAGTGGCGTGACTGTCGTCGCGGAGCAACCGTATGCAACGGTGAGTGTCAGCGATCAATGGCTCGGTCGCGTCGTTGATGCGCTCGGTCGACCGATCGATGGCAAAGGTCCGATCGCGCCGGGTTGCCCGCAACCGATGTGGCCTGCGCGCACGAGTCCACTTTCGCGTGGCATCGTGCGTGATGCGCTTCCCACTGGTGTACGCGCGATTGACTCGATGCTCACCATCGGCAAGGGTCAGCGCATGGGCATCTTCGCAGGACCTGGAGTCGGCAAGAGCACGCTGCTTGGTTCGATTGCGCGCGGAACCGCTGCGCATGTGAATGTCATCGGACTCGTTGGCGAGCGCGGTCGCGAGGTGCCAGAGTTTCTTGAGCATGTGCTCGGTGAAGAAGGACTCAAGCGATCAGTGGTAGTTGTCGCGACAGGCGACGAGAGTCCACTCATGCGCGTGCGCGCTGCGACAGTTGCGTGCAGCGTCGCGGAATTCTTTCGCGATGAAGGCAAAGATGTGATGTTGATGCTCGACTCGATTACGCGTTTCGCGCAGGCGCAGCGGCAAATCGGGCTTTCTGCGGGTGAAGCGCCTGCGACGAAAGGCTTCACGCCGAGCGTGTTCTCGCTGTTGCCGCGCATACTTGAACGCGCAGGTGCGATCAACGGCGGGGGAAGCATCACCGGTTTTTACACCGTGCTCGTCGAAGGCGACGACATGACTGAACCTATCGCTGATGCTGCGAAAGGAATTCTTGATGGACACATCGTGCTGTCGCGGCGGCTCGCCGAGCGCGCGCACTTTCCTGCGATTGACATTCTCGCATCGATCTCGCGCGTCGCCGATCAAGTGTCGGATTCGAATCATCTCAACGCGCGTCGGCACATGTCGCGATTACTTGCGGCTCATCGCGAAGCTGAGGAACTCATTCAAATCGGCGCGTACGCAAAGGGATCAAATCCTGATGTCGATGCAGCCATCGCACTAAAGGGCACGATAGAAAGCTTTCTTCGTCAAGACGCGCATGAGCGTGCGGAATATCCGCGCACACTGCGTTCATTGGTTGAACTGTCGCTTGCTGCCGCGAGCGCTGCTAAACGCCCAGCAACTCCAACTCAAGGGAGCGCACGCAAGGCGTGAGTTGAGATGACAGGAGGTCTGTGACTATGGCGCTATTTCGCTTTGCACTTCAACGCGTGCTTGATCGCCGCCTCACTGAGGAGGAAGGGAAGCGTCGTGTCGTGAGCGAACTCGAGAAGCGCCGTCGCGCGTTTGAAGATGCTCTCCGCGCGCGTCAACATGAAATTGCGAGCGGACGCGATGTGTGGCGAGCTGGACTCATTGGTGCCGTTGATCCCGTGGCACTTCGTCACCATGCGAGTGCTGGGGTTGGATTGTTTCGCAAAGCGCAGCGCACGGTGCTTGAAATGGCTTCATTAGAGCCATTAATCGCCAAGGCGCGCGCGGAACTGATCGAAGCTGCGCGCGCGCGACGCACGCTTGAAATCTTGCGCGAACAACGCCTCGCGGCCTTCAACGCGGAAGTTGCCAAGCGCGAGCGTGAACAACTTGATGAATTCGCTGGTGACATCTCGCGTCGTAGTCGCGACGACGAAGCGCAACGACACGCAGGCTCAGCAACGCACTGGAACGCAGCATGAAAACGCTTCTCAAACTCATCATCGTGCTCGCGGTCTTTCATCTTCTTGCCGCCGCAGGTTTCGTCGGTTGGCTCTATCAAAGTGGACGCATCGACAGCGCGCGTCTTGAGCGAGTGCGTGATCTCTTCAAGCCGACGATTGCAGAAGAAAACGCTGAGCATCTGAAACTGGCAGACGCTTCCGCTCGGAATGATCTCGATGCCGCTGAGATCAATCGATTGCGCGAACTTCCGATGTCGAGCGATGAACAAATTGCGTCGAGTAGTCGCTTCGAAGATCGCGCGACGCTTGCGATGCGCGCGCTCGACGAGCAACAACGCCGCATGCAAGATGATTTGCGCGCGCGTGAAGACAGCGTGTCCAATCGCGAAACCGCGCTTACCAAACGCCAGAAGGAATGGGAAGCGTCGATCGCGGCTGAACTTGAACGCGAAACCGCTGAGCAATTCCGCAAAGCGGTTCGACTGCTTGAAGCAGCGCCCGCCAAGCAAGCGCGCGAATGGATCTTGGAACTTGTGAACACCCAGCGCGCTGACAAAGCGGTGGCGTATCTCGACGCGATGAACCCTGCGAAAAGCGCTGGCATCTTGAAGGCGCTCAAAGGTGAAGGCGAAAGCAAAGTGGCAACGGATTTGCTTGAACGCTTGCGAATGCTCGGTCTCGAAAGCGAGGCGGGCGTGGAACGCACGAATGACGCCAATCCTGCCGATATCCCTGCCAAATCTGCCTCGCGAGCAAGCGCCCCGAACGCAAGCCCTGCAAGCGGTCCCGTCTCGAACGGACAAGTCGCGCTTCCAGGATCTGCTGGCGGACGATCTCCAACCAAACAACCCACAGCGCCCTCTGCAGGCAGCCAAGGCAGCGCGCCCAGCGGCAGCAAGTCCTGACGCGCCCGCTGCTGAAGTTCTTGCGAGTGATGAGCCCGCTGCGGTTCTCCCGACGACGAACACTGAGCCTGTTGAGCACGATGCGACTGATGCGACCGAAGCAACCGATGCGGTTGTCGTGCTGCCCGCCGTGATGCCTGTCGTGTTGACTCCGATCGGACTTGAAGTGCAATTCGCTGCGCCAGTGGCGAAGTCTGATGCTGCGCAGAGTGTCTCCGCAGCGACAACTGAGTCCACTGCAACAACCGACGCATTGTTGAGTTCGACCGTGGCAGCGGTTGGATCGACTGCAGCAGATGCTCCTGCGTTGCTTACGACGCTTGCCAACGCAGCATCGTCACCTGAGATTGATTCGACTGCCACCACGCAGCCAACGACCGCGTCAGCTTCCAGCGCGTCAACGGTTTCGAGTGTTGATGCAACCGCAATCGCAGCGACCAACACGAAGCCGATTGAACGCGAGCATGCATCGCGTCGTCCGTCTAGCAGTGTGGGCGCGAATGCATCACCAACACAAGCCACGCCGGCGCCTCGCGGCACTGATCCGCTTGCACGCCTCATCGAATCTGCGCAAGCGGCGATGCAGAGCAACGCAACTCCAACGAGCTCCTCGCGCGCAACAACCGTGACAGCAGGTCGTCTTCAAGAAGTCGAGCAACAGATTGCTCGCGAACGCATGCAACGCGCTGTTGAAGCGACGAACACACAGATCTCAATCGACGGGGAATCTCAGTCTTCTGAGAGTGCAACTGCTCGAGTCGCTTCCGCTACCGCGCAGACGAATTCCTCGGCAAACGCAGCCATTTCCGCCACATCCGAGTTTGCGACCGCGGGCAACATCGCACCACTTTCCGTCGGAGCGATGTCGAGTGGACCAGCCGCAGAGTTGCTCACGACACCAGCTTCGGACGCGCCGCCCGCCGCGCAACTCGCAGCAAAGGGCGCGCACATTCTCGCTTCGCAACGAGGCGGATCGATCACCATGCGTCTCGAGCCACCAGCGCTCGGTCAACTGCGCATCGAACTTCATATCGCAGCAGGCTCAGTGACCGCGGACTTCACCGCCGCAACTCCGCAAGCACGCGTGCTTCTCGAAGCGAATCTCGGCATGCTCCGTGAACGCCTCGAATCGCAAGGCTTGACTGTCGAGCGCATCACTGTCCACGGCGGTGTGCGTGCAGGGGAGTCGTCAGCAGTCACAAGCACCTCGCAAGCGAACGAGTCGCGCCAAGATGGCACCGACGCGCGCGAGCGAAGTGACAGAGGTCAAACGCGGCAGGATGCCGCTGGTGGTCAAAGCCGAGGTCGTCGAGATGACGAGCAACGCAGAGACGCCACGCGCACGGATGCGCACCGAATGCAAGAGGACTCGCAGTCGTTTGCGGGTGTGCTCAACAAAGAGTCTGTGCAACGAGGCGCAACTAGCGCGCGTCGTGCAGGCTGATAGACCGAGAGACGCAAAGGAACGAATCACATGAGCGCGATCAATGCACTAACTAGCGGAACTCCCGCCGCAGCCGCGGGGACCTCGAGCCGATTCACCGAACTCTCCAGCGAAGATTTCATCAAGATCATCTTCACAGAGTTGCAGAATCAGGATCCGTTCAAGCCCAACGACTCGGGCGCGTTGCTTGAGCAACTCAACTCGATTCGCTCCATTGAAAGCGATATCCAGCTGTCGAAGGATCTTGAGTCGATTGTGTTCCAAAACCAATTGGCAACTGCTGGCAATCTTATTGGCAAGCGCGTGGCTGGCCTCACCGCCGACAACGAGCGCGTGGGTGGCACCGTGAAGAGCGTCGCTCGCAGCGGCGACGAGATCGCACTCGTTCTTGAGAACGGTTGGATTCTTCCGATCGACAGCGTCGAGTTCATCGAGAGTCAACCTGTACCACCTGGCACGACGACAGGTGGTTCAACCACTGGCGGTACAACAACAGGCGGTTCGACCTCTGGCTCGACCACGCCGCCTGCAGGTAATCCAACCAATGTTCTTTCGCACTGGGGTTCGACGACAGGCGGCACTACAGGCGGCGATATGAACGGTGACGGCATCGTCAACGGTGAAGATCTCGCTCTGTCGCTCATGCACTGATGAACTAGGCACGCCACTTGCAATGTGTTCTGCGACTCCACTATGACCATCGATCCTCGGCAACTTCTGCGTCGACTTGAACCTGCTGTGCGGCCTGCTGGTCGCATGGATGCTCAATCTCGCGCGTCAGTGGCTGATGGTGGCTTTCTCGAGTTGCTCTCGCTTGCTCGCGAAGGCGGCATCGAAAGTGCACGCGAGCCAGAGATGGCTGACGGTGCAGTGCTCGAACCAGCAACGCTTGCGCAAGTCGCTCGCGCGCTGGATCTGGCACAAGGTCGCGGCGCTCGTCGCGCGGTCGTAGTTGCTGAAGGCCGAACTTTTATTGCTGATGTTGCATCGCGTCGTCTTGAACGACTTGAGAGCCGCGATGATTTTGTGTTTGAAGAAGTGGACGCCGCGATCGCGATTCGCGGCGAAACAGCCACTTTCGCGCAACGACCAACTGGTCCGCGCGCGCTTCCACCCCGCGAGATCGCCGAACAAATCGAATCACTCTCACAGGGCACTGAGCGCGCGCGTCGCGTGAGTGCCTGACGAATTTCACGAGGAGCAACGCTATGGCAAGTACAACCGCACTCTTCACGGGCCTTTCGGGACTCATCTCGAACTCTCGTCGTCTGGACGTCATTGGTAACAACATCTCGAATGTGAACACCACCGCGTTCAAGTCGAACCGCATGCAGTTCACGCCGACTTTCAGCCGAAACTTCTCGCTCGGCACCGCACCAGGCGGCTCATCAGGCGGCACCAACCCAGGCCAAATTGGTTTGGGTGTGACTGTTGCAGGCACGCAGCGCAACTTCAACAACGGCGCCATTGGTGCGACTGGTGTTGCGACCGATGTTGCGATTGAAGGCGATGGTTTCTTCATCGTTGATGTCGCTGGCACTCGTCACTTCACTCGTGCAGGCAACTTCGTGCGCAATCCGCAGAACGAATTGGTCTCGCAATCGGGCGCGCGCGTCATGGGCTTTGGTGTTGATGATCAGTTCAACATCATCGAAGGTAATCTCGTGCCGCTCTCGGTTCCCGTGGGAACGCTCACACTTGCTGAGGCGAGTCGCAATGTCATCTTCAACGGCAACCTCAACGCGTCGGGTACGGTTGGTACTACGGGTTCAGTGCATCAAGGTCGCGCATGGTTTACTGATCTTGCGCTTACGATTCCTGCCACTGCAGCCACCGATCTCACGACGACCGATGTCTTCATGAGCGATGGAGCGGGTGGAGCGGTCATGGCCTTTGATTCTGCAACGAATCCAAAGACGATCACCGTGTCGGGTGTCGAGAAGGGTGGCAAGGATCTTGGCACCAAGAGTTTCGTGTTCAGCGCGACGGCCGTTGCGGGTACCGATGGATTCGGTACGACACTCGGTGACTACGCCGCCTTCCTCGAAGATGTGCTCGGTCTCGACAATTCAGCGGTTGGAACTGCTTCAAATCTCGGTGGAAACGCCACGATCAACGCAGGTGGTCAGCTCGTCATCACGGGCAACGAGGGCACCGTTCAAGAACTCGGCCTTGAAACCGCTGACTTCGTTGTGACTGGTCCTGGCGGAGGCAGCGGTCAACCGCTCGTCCTGAGCAAGACTGGTTCGGCCAACGGCGAAAGCGTGCGCACGAGTTTCGTGGTGTATGACTCGCTCGGAACGCCGCTCACCATCGATCTCACTTTCACGCTGCAACAAACTTCACCTTCAGGCGGCACCACTTGGCAACTTGTCGCTGAGTCGAATGACAACGATTCCGCACAGCGCCTCATTGGTCTTGGCGAAGTGAGCTTTGATGCGAGTGGTCGATTCCAGTCCGCATCGAATCAGAGTTTCTCCATCGTGCGCACCAATGGTGCAGTGAGCCCACTCACTGTGAATATGGATTTCAACTCGGGCACTGATGCAGTGTCGAGCTTGACGGACAGCGCTTCTAATCTCGCGGCGGTGTTTCAAGACGGTTCGTCAATTGGCACGCTGTCGAACTTCTCGATTGGCGAAGACGGTCGCATCTCGGGTTCGTTCACCAACGGGCTCACGCGTGCGATTGGTCAGGTTGCGCTTGCGAAGTTCTCGAATCCTGAAGGCCTGGTGGATGCGGGTGACAACCTCTTCCGCACAGGACCAAACTCGGGGACGCCGCTGGTTGCGAAGCCACGCGACTTCGGCACGGGTCGACTTGTCGGTGGCGCGCTCGAACTTTCGAATGTCGATCTCTCGCAAGAGTTCATCAACATGATTCTGGCAAGCACGGGTTACTCGGCGGCAAGCCGTGTGATTACGACGACGGATGAACTGATCAATCAGTTGCTCGCGCTCGGTCGTTAAACCTTTCGTGCACATCAACCTCATTCGCAACGCGCGCCTGATTCCCTGGCGCGCGTTGTGCTTTTTGAAGCGGTGGGGAATCAGGCGCTTAGCTGCGACGCGGATTGCGTCCACTACTGCGACCTTCGTCGTTGCCGTGCTGTGGCGCGTCACCGCGAAACTTCGGTTGCGCCGTTGCGTGCACAGCCATACGTGCGGCAGTGCCAGAGTCGGTTGCTTCAAGCGCGTCGTACTTCGTGAAGATCATGCGACCCGCTTGCGTGGTGAGCGTGTTCGTCACGATGGTGGTGAGCAGTTCACCAACATGCGCCGCACCGTTTTCGATGACCACCATCGTGCCATCGGCGAGATAGCCGACGCCTTGCGTTGGGTTCTCGCCCGCGCGCACAACTTCGACTTCGAGTCGGTCGCCTGCAAGCGCTTGTGCGCGCAATGCGCCGGAGAGCGTGTTCAAATTAATGGCAGTTACGCCCGCGATTTCCGCTACTTTCGCCAGCGCGCTGTCCGTCGTGACCAAGCGAAATCCATTGCGTCGCGCGATTTCAACCAGCGCGCGATCAACATTGCCTTGCTCAATCGGACGCTCTTCAATCGTGATATCGACGCGCGGACTCGACTGCATCTTCGCAATCATGTCAAGCCCGCGGCGACCGCGCGCTCGCTTGAGTTTGTCGCTTGAGTCAGCGAGGCGTTGCATTTCATTTACCACACCTTGCGCAATAATGAACGGCGCATCAAGCGCGCCCGAGTTGCAGACATCGATGATGCGACCGTCAATGATGGCGCTGGTGTCGAGCAACATCGGACGCACGCCGCGATTTTCGCGGGAAAACTCAACATAGGGAATGACGAGCCGAAAGTCATCCTTCGTTGTCATCACCACGCTCACCGCGATATAGCAGAGCACGCAGCCGATCGAAATCTTCGCGAGGTTCACATAGAGTTCAGCGTTCGTGCCCTTCAACTCCCACGCCGCGACGATCGAGTCAAGCAATGTTCCGAGCGCAAACGCGCCGACGAGACCGAGGCAGAGTCCGAGATAGATGCCGAAGATTGACGCGAGGCGTTTGTTCGGCGTCATCCCATCGATGACGACCACGATGAGACCAATCGCGCCCGTGGCCAGCGTGAGTCCGAGCACGAGCGGGAACGGATACGGCTCAGGATTCGCAGCATCCTGCTTGCTCGCCACGACAAGCGCGGGGGTGACGAGCACGAGCGACATCAGCATCAATCGCGCCGCAAGCAAGACGAGGCGCACGCCTGACGCGCTTTTGACCGCCGCCGCAGCGCGACTCGCCCCCGCGTGCGTGGCGTCGTTCGAGAGTAACGGTTGCTCCAAACTCTGAGTCGCTTCGTCCATGGGGACAGATTCTACGGGCACAGGCAACGAGATTCGCGCTAGTATCTCCGCCTTGGAGCCGTCGAAGACGGTCGGGCCCGGCGGGCGGGTCGGCCATGAATCTGGTCAGGGCTTGATCGCAGCAGCCATAAGTGTTTCGATCCGAGCCGTCGGTCGCCTGACCGTCTTCGTCAGCTCCAAAATGCGTGTGTGTCATGTGTGCTCATGAGTTTCTAAGGCGAGTTTCGATGGCGAAGAAGGCTGCAGCAACCTCTACCGCCGTCCCGCCAAGTACCGCGCCAAGTGCCGCGATGGCAACCGCGAAGCCTTACACCGTCCTTGCACGCCGTTACCGATCTCGCGATTTCGGTGAGGTCATCGGCCAAGATCCGATCTCCCGCACGCTTCAAAATGCCATCGCCACCAATCGAACGGCGCATGCCTATCTCTTCTGTGGCACGCGCGGCGTAGGCAAGACTTCGATGGCGCGCATCTTCGCTCGCGCGCTCAATCGCGACGAAGCGCTGACCGAAGGCGATGCCATTGGCGATGCGATTCTCCGTGGCGAAGATCTCGATGTGATTGAAATCGACGGCGCTTCCAACCGAGGCATCGACGACGCACGCGATCTCATCGCTGGTGCAGGACTCGCGCCAACGCGTGGAAAGTTTCGCATCTACATCATCGACGAAGTCCACATGCTCACGACGCCCGCGTTCAACGCGTTGCTCAAGACCATGGAAGAGCCGCCGTCGCATGTGAAGTTCATTCTCTGCACCACTGAACCGCACAAGGTGCCGCAGACGATTCAATCGCGCTGCCAACGATTTGATTTCCGCAACATTCCGACGAAGCAGATCGCGCTGCATCTTGGTGCTGTTGCGAAAGGCGAAGGCATTGTTGTCACGGAAGAAGTGCTGCTCGCGGTGGGGCGGCTGGCGAATGGTTCGATGCGCGATGGGCTTTCGCTGCTCGATCGTTTGCTCGCAGCGACCACGGGCACGATTGATTCCGAAGTGCTTGAGCAAGTGTTCGGCCTTCCTGATGACGAGATTCTCCTGTCGATTGTTGAAGCGTGCGTGTGCGAGCGACCTGCTGATGCCTTGCTTTCTGGCTCGCGTTTGCTTGAACGCGGCAGCGGTGTAGAGCAAGCGTTGGAACTTCTTGCGGAACGCTTCCGATGGATTCTTGTGGCGAGCGCTGCAGGGATCGACAGCGAATTGCTTGAAGTTGCTGCGTCGATGCGCGAGCGAGTGGCGCGAATTGCAAGTCAAAGCGATACGGCTTTCTGCGCGCATGCGATTGCACTGTGCGATGCAACGGCGCGCAATGCGCGTGGATCAAGCGCACCTCGCGCGCTCTACGACGCGTGCCTTGCACGGCTTGCGCTCGCACAACGATTTGCATCGGGCGCGGCGTTACTTGCGGCAGGAGCATCGTCGTCGAGTTCAGGACTTGGCGGAGGAACTGGCGGAGGAACTGGCCTAAAAAAAGCTAGCGCCCCGGTAGCGCTGCCCGCCACCGCGGTGCTGCGCGTGCCGGGTGCTGTTGCAAGTGAGGTCATGGCGCCGCCACTCGCGCTACCTCCTGTGGTCGCTGTGCCGAGCGCGACGACGCTCGCTGAACTTCTTGCGCGCCTTGAAGTGATCGCAGCCAAGAGCGCGAAGGATCACTCGCTGATGGAGGGCATCGACATTCTCGAGTTCACCGGCGAGACCGCGCGTGTTGGCGTTCGTATCGATGAAGGCGGTGGTCGCTATCTCGTCACCAATCCTGATCCGATTCGCACGCTGCTCTCACGCGCTGCTGGTCGACCGCTGCGTGTGACAATTGAGACGACGCAGACACAGAGCGCTGCCATCGCGCCTCAAGCCGCCAACGCGAGTGACCCTGCGCTGCGCAACGAACCACTCATTCGCAAGGCGCTTGAACTCTTCAACGCGTCGATCGTCGCCGTCAGTGCACGAGCGGCGCGTGACGACAACGAGTCAGCCATTTCGAGCGAAACTGATGACACTGAATCAAATACATAACGCGACATTCGCGAGGAGCCGACTGTGTTCGACAAGTTGAAAGCCGCCACCCAGATGGCAGGGATGCTGAAGGATCTTCCGAAGCTTCAAGCGAAGGTTGAGGAAGTTCGTGCACGACTCGCGCACACCAAAGTCGAGGGCTCGTCAGGCGGCGGCGCCGTGAAAGCCGTGGCATTTTGCGACATGCGCATCGACAGCGTGATGCTCGATCCATCGGTGTTTCGTGGGCTTTCCAGTGGAAGTGATGCCGACCGTGCGTACGCGAATCGTCTTGTCGCTGATGCTGTGAACGATGCGCTCACTCGCGCGCGTGCGCTCATGGCCGATGAAGTTGGGCGCGCCGCCAGCGACAGCGGCATCAATCTTCCTGCAGGCCTCATCGACAAATTTACCTGAGCACAACCCATGTCGAACGCCGCCTATCCCGATTCAGTCCGTCGTCTCATCGAAGCATTTGCCGCAATGCCTGGCATTGGTCGACGCACTGCAGAGCGCCTCGCGTTTCATGTGTTGCGTCAATCGCCCGAGGAAGCACTTGAACTCGCGCGCGCGGTGCAAGATGTAAAGAAACAGGTGAAGCATTGTTCAATTTGTTGGAGCTTGGCGGACGCGGATCCATGTCCAATCTGCAAAGACCCGCGCCGCGACGCGACGACGGTTCTCGTTGTTGAGCAGCCGAAAGATTTGCTCGTCATGGAGAAAACAGGGCTCTATCGCGGCGTTTATCATGTGTTGCTCGGTCGGCTTGATCCGCTCGGCGGCATGGGTCCTGAGTCCATCACCATCGATGCGCTGCTCGTTCGCCTTGATCAACCTGCGCGAAACTCTCGCGGTGAGGCGGTGACTGAAATCATCCTCGGCCTCAATCCTGATCTCGAAGGCGACACAACCGCGCTGTGGATTGCGCGTGAAGCGGGCGAGCGGGGGATTCGCTCCACGCGTCTTGCGCGCGGATTGCCCAGCGGTTCGCAACTTGAATTTGCCAATCCTGCGGTCATCGGTGATGCGTTGAAGGGTCGAACGAGTCTGTAGCTCGCGCGAAGGTTTCGCATCTGCGCCGCTGAAAAACAAGAGTTTCTAGAAATAGAGCCGCTCGGCTCGTCTTCTCATTGGCCAGCGGTCGATACGATCGCTGTTCGCGACTGATGTTGGTGTCTTCTTGCCCGAAAGGCTGGACTTCCGCTTCTTATGGCAGGAATGCGCTTCGAAACCTCTCAAGGAATGAAACTCGGGCAGACGCTGTCGCCCAAGTTGATCCAATCCGCGGAGATCCTCCAACTCAACGCGATGGAACTGCAAGAGCGCCTTGAGCAAG
>QWPU01000080.1 GCA_003671065.1 Planctomycetota bacterium
CTTTGTCAACGCCTGTCCTTTGTCGATGCCTGTCCTTTATCGACGCCTGTCCTTTGTCGACGCCTGTCCTTTGTCGATGCCTGTCCTTTGTTTGGGGGCGCGCGTGGCGAGGCTCTTACACAACTGGGGCTACCCGCACTTCTGTGTGCACTTGATTCCGGCCTGTCCAATATCGGGTGGAGGCGGGCAAAGTCCATCATCGGTGAATCGATCTTGGGGCGGGAGGGTTTTTCCTTGGTTGCGGCTATGGGCGTCGTCGCCAACCGCGGATCCCAATTGCCGCCTTTTCGCACAAGGGGCGGAGGGGTTCGGTCGATAGGCATTACGAGACTCGTCGGCATGACTCCGACAGGTCGGACAGTTGGTCCTGGACTCGGGTTACACCATGCGCACAACCGCCATCCTCATCGGACCAAAACACGCTTGCGATCTGCTCGAACGCCATCTCGAGTTGAGTAGCCAGCCGCCGGTGGTCCTCGGTCGCGTGATGGTCGGTGATGCGGCGGGATCCACCGCCGTGACCGCGGCTAGCACCGCCGCCACCGCGGGCAGTCCGTGGCTCGGCGCGCTTCATGAGCTCGAATCAATCTGTGCCACCCGCCGTCCAACCACGGCGCTTATCACGCTGCCAGCGCAGATGTCTGAGTTGCTCTTAAGCATCCGCACGCGCTTGCGTCGCCTCGGGATCGCGGACCGGTTCATCCCATCCATTGACGACCTCATCGCGGGCATCGGTCCGCGGACCGAGATCGACATTGACCTGCAACGCCTCATCGGCCGACCGCCGCGGCTGCTCGATGAAGAGTCGATTCGCGCCGTGGTCGGCGGGCGCACCGTGGTTGTCACTGGCGCGGGTGGTTCGATCGGCAGTGAACTCTGTCGGATCATCGCCAACTATGGGCCGAGCAAGATTGTGATGGTTGAACGCAGCGAAAACGCGCTGTTCGAAATCGATCGCCAACTGGCTCGTCGCTTTCCCACGCTTGCGCGTCGTGCGGCGCTGCACGACATTGTCGATGCCGAAGCAACACTCGAACTCTTTCGTGAGGAAGAGCCCGACATCATCTTCCATGCCGCCGCCCACAAGCATGTTCCGATGATGGAAGATCATCCTGGTCTTGCGGTCGACAACAATTTGTTTGGTACGAAAAGCGCCGTGGACGCCGCGATTGCGGTGGGAGCTGAGCGTTTCGTCATGGTGTCCACGGATAAGGCTGTGCATCCCACTTCGATCATGGGTTCGACGAAACGGCTTGCCGAGTTGTATGTGCAACATGTGAATCGGTCGAGCGCGACCGCGTGTTCACTTGTGCGCTTCGGCAATGTGCTCGGCAGCAGCGGGTCGGTGCTCGAAACATGGAAGCGCCAGATCGCGGACGGTGGACCGATCACGATCACTGACGCGCGCATGACGCGCTACTTCATGTCGATTCCTGAAGCCGCGAGTTTGGTCATCCAAGCTGCAGCGCTCACCGATCGCTCAGCGATGAGTGGCGAAGTGTTTGTGCTTGACATGGGTGAGCCGTTTCGCATCGTGGACCTTGCGACTCGCTTTGTCGAAATGCACGGTCTCACCGCGGTGTTTCCGCAGGCCAATGACAGCGCTTCGCGGCTCGGCGAAATCAGTGTGACATTCACGGGCATTCGGCCTGGCGAAAAGTTGTATGAAGAGCTCGCGCTCGATGCAGAAACTATTCGAGAGTCACGCCATCCTGACATTCGCATTTGGGGGCTTCCGACGCCAGATGCTGCGTGGGTCCGATCGATGGTCGAAACCCTTGCACCCAATCGACGCAGTCGTGACGCTGCGCGCGTCTCGGCACTTGTGCGCGAACTTGTGCCAGAGCGGCCGACAGCCGCGGTTCACGCCGCGTAAAGCATGTGTCTGTGTTTGATGAAGGCGCTCGTGTAACCGCGGTCCGCCGCGGCTAGATCCGCTCGGCTTCCGCAGCTAATGCCGCGGACTTCTCAAGCAACTGAATCATCGCCTCAGTCGAGCGAATCGCCGCTTCGAGGCTGCTGCTGCCCGTCACTTGGCGGATCGGGTCATGTCGGCGGTCCTCAGCGAGTTTGCCCTCCACAATCTTGCGGTTCGCCTCGAGCTCCACCCACACCAAGCGTGCCTGAATGAGCGCCGCTTGAGGGCTCATGGCAACTGCGCGTGAAGGGGGAGTAGTGCTTGGAAGGACTGAGGCGTCCATAGTCAGGAGATCATGCCATCTGAAGCGCCGCGGGGCAAGTTGGTCGGCTGCGGATCTGCACTCCGAGAACCTATTCAGCCGCGCTTTCCCTCAAAGTAGTCCGAGCGGTCTGCCAGAGGCGTTGCTCAACCCCGTGAGTGCCGCCGATACAGGACGCGCTGTCCCGGGGCCGAAAAACATTTTTCGCGCAGAATCCCAGCGCGCAGGTCGACTCATTCGGTCTCAGACTCAATCGACGCATCGAGCCCCGCGAGTTTCCTCGCCGCGTAGCGACGCAGCCAATTCTCCCACGACTTTCCGCTTGCCGCATCTTTGCCAGTGAATGTCAATGTTGCAATATCGCGCAGCAGAACGCGCACTCGCTCATTCGAATCGGGAGGCAACACGCGAATGCAATCCGTTACCGATCCGTCCAACTGCGCGTCAAACGCGTAGCCACCCACCGTCGAATGATCTCGTCGCTCAATAGTCACATCGCCTCGAAAGTCGACAGCGCGTCGCGCGCCTTCACGAAGGAGAGCAGCATCATCGCCAGAGATGGAAAGCGGATCGTCAGACATTGTGATCAATCATCATCGTCATCATCATCATCATCGCGGACAATGCTGGGATAGCGCTGCCCTGTTTCAAGGTTGTACAGGTACCAGCCGTTGACCTTCACCATGCGAGCCAATTTACCGATGGAGTCAGTTGGTGTGCCTTCGAAGAGCATCGCGAAAAGTTCTTCTTCGGTCACGCTCAGCTCGATCGACTCGACGCTCTCACCGCTCATCGTCAATTCAACGCGAATGCCAGGTCCATAGAGCACATCGCCGCCGTCCACTTCAGGCGCAGTGTTCAGTTTTCCAAACAGCGCACAGATCGCTTGCCGCGTGCCAAGCGAGACAATTCCGCCGCCTTCGCGCTTGCTTTGAACCTTCTGAATAGTGAATTGGTGTCTGGACATGGCTTGATGCGGGGCGCATGCGCCCTTTGAGGCGCGACGCGAAAGGATAGCGAATGAGGTTGCGCCGTGGCTCGCAACGCGAGGCCATTGGTTACGCAGGTTGCTCGAGCAATTTCGCGGCGGTCTCAAGCAATCGCACCAGCGAGATCGGCTTGAAGAGATATGCCCGAGCGCCGACGCCCAGAGCGAACTCGCGGTGACGCTTCCCTAAATTCGCGGTGATCATGATGACAGGCAGTTCGATCTTCTCCTCTTGCATCTTTTCAAGCACGAGCAAGCCAGAACTGCGCGGCAGCATCATGTCGAGGATCAAAAGATCGGGACGCGACTCGCGCACCAAATGCAATCCACCAAGTCCATCGCTCGCAGTGAGCGTGATCGCGCCTTCATGACGAAATGCGAGTTCGACCGACTGAAGAATATCGGGATCATCATCGACGATGGCGATGGTGCGGTTGTCGAAGCGGTGTTGCATGAGCGGAAGACGCGCATTGATCACGCGTGACTCACGCGACTCACGCTGGCGCACGATAGCGGGGATCGATTGCGATCGGCGCGGTGGGATCACGCATCGACATCGGATCCGTGGGCGCGTCAATCGGTTTCGCAAGTTCATCGAGCAGCGCAGGCGTCATCCACGGCAATTCCGCGAGTTTCTTCGCGAGTCGATCAGGCATTGCGAGTCCAGCGCGCTCATGCTTGGGCCGAGAGTTCCACCGTCGATGCACCCACAGATACTGTTCAGGACTCTCACGCACCATTCGCTCGAGCGCACGATTGAACCGCGCACCGATGTAGAGCATCGGGTCTGGCGCGTCCTTCCAATCATCGGGCTCAATGACATCATTCACGCGAAGTTCGTAGCGAAACGCGCCATCAATGCGCCGCGCGTAACCGCAGACGATCGGTAACTCGTAGCGCATCGCAAGCAGCGGAATCGACTTGTAGGTCGAAGCGAGTCGAGAAAAGAACGGCACAAACAACCCGTCCTTTCCTGCGTTCTGATCAGCGATGAATCCCACTTTGCCGCCCGCCTCAATCACTCGTTGCACTTCATCGCTCGCGCCCCATTTGGTGAGCACTTGCAACCCAGTCTTCTGCCGCACATTGAGCAGCCAGTCATTGAGAAAGCGATTGTCGAGCGGTCGCGCCAGCGCCGAAATCTTGAAGCCAACGAGCGCGAGCACATAGCCGAGGATCTCCCAGTTTCCCACATGACCCGTGACAAACAAACACGGCTTGTTCGAGGTGAGATGTTCCATCGCGCGACCAACATCGTTCACGCGCACACGCTCTTGCCAGTTCTCGCGACCGATCACGCGCGGCATCGCAAACGCATCGACCATGAAGATGCCGAGCATGTGTCCGATGCACGCATCCACAATGCGCTCTTGCGTGTCAATATCCATCGAAGGAAACGCACGACGCACACCAGCGCACGCACGCTCGCGCCGCTTCTTTCCAAACTGCGAATACAACTTGCCAATCAGCCGAGCAGTTTCGAGATTCTGCTCAGGATCGAAGGGCGAAAATAACGCGGCGACCGTTCGGGCCGCCGCGTATTGAGCGAGTTCAGTTGTGAGTGCCACCACAGACTCAGCGGTTCACGGTGCCTGTGAGCGCTTCGAATCGCGCCCAATTCAGCACAGGAATTTGCGCATCGGCCGAAGTCTGGAAGAGTTGGTCATAGAGTTCGCGAGCGGCGCGCTGATCGGTGTACGAAAGGGTTTGCGCTTCCGTTGCATCTGATGGCAGCGGTGCAGGGAAGGGTGGTTGCACACCGAGAACGAGGAAGTCGAGATCGCCCGTGAGCGTGTCGCCTTCAACAACCGTGCCGCCCCATTCAACGATGCGGCTCTTGATGTAATCCGATTCGCCCGTCGTCGACTTGCCATCACCGTTGACATCGAACTTGCCATGCACGAGGAACTTGAAAGTCGCATCAGGATTGAAGACTGCGTTGGCGAGCACATCGTCCTTGACGATCGGACGGCTGCCTGAACCACGGATCACGCGGCAGGTCGAAGTGGTTTCGCCAACCTTCACAACTTGCACGCTGGCTTTGCCGCGCGCGCCACTGCTGGCGGACGCAACGATTCCTGCGGAATCATCAAACACCTCGAAAGTCATGCCAGGCACAACGCGGCGGTTCGAACCGATGTCAATAAAGATCGTGCCCGTCTTGGCATCCACATCCACCACGCGGCTATCAACGAGCGCAGCAGGATTCGCAGCCTTCATCGAGCTTGATTCAACCTTGGCTTGGAGCGCACCAATGCGTCCATCAAGCACGCTGCGCTCAGCGCGAAGCGAGTCAATGTCGGATTGCAGCGATGCTGATTCACTCTCAAAGCGCGACTTCTGCTCAGAGCGCGATTCGTCAAGCGAAGCCTTCGCTGAATCGAACTCGCCGCGATATCCATCAGCGGCGACTTGATAGCTGGCAATCGACGCAGTGATCTTCGCAACAGCTTCCGTGTGCGCAGCCTCTGCAGCGGCGAGGCGTTGCTTGAGCGCGTCGAGTTCCTTCGAGAGGTCGTTCGACTTGGTCTTGAGCAACTCTTCGCCTTGCTTGCGGCTGTCGCGGTCTTGCGCGAGCTTACGCATAGCTTCGTTCACAGTTTCTTTGTCCGAGAAATCCTTGTTCGAGCGGCTGAGTTCAGTGCGCATGGCGACGATGTCGGCCGTGCGGTTTCCGCTCACGAACTCGGCGACATCTTGGCTCTGACGAGTGAGGTACTCGAAGAGACTTGAGTCGCTGGTCTTGCCCAGCATGTCTTGAGTTTCGGTGCGGCCGCGCTCATCGGCCGAGATGAACTTGTTGAGTTCGGCGTTGGCCTCACTCGCCGAAAGTTCAGCCTTCGACTTGTCGGTGTAAAGAATGATGGAGACAGCGAGCAATGAAACGCTGAGCACTACGAAGACCACCAGGGCAACAATCACACCAGTGCTGGAACGGGACGCCATCTGCAAGTCTCCATCTGTTGGACAGTTTCAGCGGGTGAGTGTCACGCACTGAACTGTTGAACTATCGGTTTGGGCTTTCGGACTGTCAATACTCCCCCGCGTTGATCGTGTTGTCGAGACAGGTCACACGCGGGGCGCGAAGTATCGGATGTTTCGGTCGTTCCGTCAATCGAGATCATTCACAAGTTTCGAGAGCCGACTCGCTTGACGGTTCATCAAAAAACTGGCTCAACTCGCCTTGACCGAGCCGAGCGCTTCCGCAGCAGTGGTCATGCGCGCCGCCACGAGTTCTGCGGCAGAATCGCGAAGACTCGTGAGACGGTTTGAAGCCTTGGCCGCGGCGCTGATCGCTGCGGAACTCGTGCGTTTCATGATTTCGCTGCGCACGCTCTCGTCAACAACGAGCAGCTCGTAGCAGCCGATGCGGCCGCGATATCCCGAGCCACGGCAGGCTCGACAGCCGACGGCTTCAGCGACGAGCCCATCTTGCGCCAGCACGAAATCAGGTGGAATTTCTCCAGCGTGCGGCGGCCGAGCGACGCTGCATTCGCGGCAGACTCGACGGAGCAATCGTTGCGCAAGCACGCCCTCGACGGTGCTCGCGACAAGAAACGGCTCGATGCCCATATCGAGCAGACGCGTCGCAGCAGTCGCGGCGTCATTGGTGTGCAAGGTCGACAGCACCAGGTGACCCGTGAGCGACGCTTGCACCGCGGCGTTGGCCGTTTCAGCGTCGCGAATTTCGCCGATCATGATGATGTCAGGATCGTGACGCAGAATCGCACGCAGGCCCGTCGCGAAATCGAGACCGACCGCGTGATTCACTTGAATCTGGTTCACGCCAGGAACGTGATACTCAACAGGATCTTCAACGGTAATCGCCTTCACTTCGCCAGTCACAATGCGCGTGAGTGACGCGTACAGCGTCGTCGACTTTCCGCTTCCTGTTGGACCCGTGACGAGCACGATGCCGTGAGGATTCGCGACCAATTCGCACCACGGCGCCAAAATGCTCGGCGGCATGCCGAGTTCATCAAGGCCTGCAAGCGCCGCGCTTTTCGACAAGATGCGCAGCACGACACCTTCGCCATGGAGCATCGGAATCACCGACAGACGCAGATCAAACTCTTGTCCCTTCTGGCGAAAGGTAATGCGTCCATCTTGCGGTCGGCGCTTCTCGCTGATGTTGAGATTCGCCATGATCTTGAGACGACTGGTGATGGCGTGACGGAAGCGGTGGATCGTCGCGGGCACGCCCGCTTCGCTCATCACGCCGTCGATGCGATAGCGCACCTGCAGTTCATGTTCGTAGGGCTCAATGTGAATGTCGGTCGCGCGCTCGCGGATCGCTTCCACGAGCAAATCGTTCACAAGGCGAACCACACTCGCTTCGCTGGCATCTTCGCTTTCAGCGCTTTCAACGCGTGAGTCCGCGCTGCTGTCGTTGCCTGCGCCAAGCGCTTCGAGCACATCACCCGCAACGCCAAAGCGAGTGCGAATTTGCACGCCGAGATCGATGTCATCAACGACAACGAGCGAGATCGGCATGCCCGCGGCGACGCAGATTTGCTCGAATCCATCGAGACGCAGCGGATCGCTTGTTGCAACAAGAAGTCTTCCGTTACTGCGCGAAAACGGCAGCGCTCGCAGACGAAACACCAATCGTGGTGGCACGAGTTCAACCGCGCTGTCGTCGATGTCAGTTTCGTCAAGGCGCACGAACGGCAGCGCCAACTCTTGCGCGAGCGCACGCATCGTCTGCTCGCTCGACGCGATGCCAAGTCGTGCGAGCGCTTGTTCGAGTCGTTCACCAGAACGCTTGCGCTCACTCTCGGCGTGCGCGAGTTGCTCGTCGCTGATGAGTCCTTGCGAGAGAAGAATTGCACCGAGAGCCATTGCTCACAGCGTAACGGACGAAGCAACTATCTCCAACTGCAAGTGATTCACGCAAACTCTGCGGACTCCTTACGGATGCAACGCTCGAAACATCACCGCCGACGCAGCGTGGCAGTGGACATAGGTTCGATGCTCGCGGATTGCGAATTCCCCCGCACACGAACAGCCCGCGATCGGCGGCCCTGCGAGACGGCGCGATATCTTTTCGGCATCGTGATTCGCTGCGCCAAACAATCTGCTGCCGCGCGAACTGCAGGTGAGCAGCAGGGCTGCGACGACGGGCTCGCGCAACTGTTCAGCATCAAGACACATCGAGAGATCTTGACTCGCACCGACGGCATCGCGGACATGAAACTGCATCGTCATGCCTGCGCGCACGGGATGATTCAGCGTGAAACTCCCTGTGTCCTGATCAACACCAAGGGTGAGGCGCACGACGAAATCGTCGCGTCCGAGGTTGCGCTTCGCAGCATCGCGTGCGATCCCGATGAGGATCCCGTGCTCAACCAATTGCCGCATGCTTTCAGGAAGCGCATCTAACATCTCACGCGCCGCATCTATCGCGCGTTTGCCGCCGATTTCTACGATCGTTTGATCGTGCGCTTTGGTGATGATGAAACGCGGACCAATCGGACTACAGCCTTGACTCATGAAACCGTCAAGGGCGACATCACCAAAGATTGAAAGGCCTACTGCGCCCGAGTGCGAAAGTCGTCGATCAACCGCAAGCACATTGAGGCCTGCGTGATGAGCGCCACTGGCAATACCGCCGAAAATCCGCGCGCCCTGCGGACCCGCAGCATCGTCGATCGCAGCACACGCATCTGCAGATGAGAACGAATGCGGATCGCTGAGCATGATGATGCCCCGATGCGTCAGCGCGCCATGACCAGCGCCTTCATCAGGCGGCAGCGACACGCGTTCGCGAATGAAACCGCGATCCCACACGGCGGGCGGTCCGTCGGCAGTGTCAAACCAGAATGGACGCACGACAACATTGGGAAGCGTGAGCGCGAGCACACTCAATCCTGCAGAGCGCTCTACTTCTCGCGTGTTGCAGATGACGCTTTCAACTGTTGACCCCAAGATGTGAGCAGGGTGCAACGAAGAGCGGAAGAGATCGATGGCGTCCGCAAAGCGCCCGCGGTGATGACCGCTTGCGAAGACACAGAGAATGTCAGGCCGCACTGCGCTTTCGCCATCAGTTTGGTCGTGGATCGATTCAACGATTTCCAGCGCCGCGTGGAGCGTGTCAGATTGCTCCGAAAGCGCGGAAGTCGCGGAAGGTGTGCGGGTGGACTTCACGGCGGCAAGTTTCGGAGCGGTGCGAGCCCACATTAGGCGTCTCGAGTTTACTTAGTTGAGGGACTGATGAAGCGGAGTGAGCCGAGTTTCGACGCGCCGTTGACGAACCTTCGACGGAAGGGGTCGCCGTCATCGACCGCGACATTCCCGTCCGAGAAGCCCGAGCTCAGGCGTGGTCTGCAAGTCGAAGTTCTCTCCAAGATCGTCGCGCAAGCGACTTGCATTTCCGAGCAAAGGTCGCCATGATCCACGATTCACCTCTGAACCCATCTCGAGTTCGACTCGCAGGAACGATCAATTGCCAAATACTGAATCAGCGAAGAAGCGTGTCAAACAATCCGCAGAGCGCAACGCGCGCAACCTGTGGCGCAAGCGTCGTGTGAAGAACGACACTGGCGAATTCCTCAAGGCCGTCATCGCTGGCGACCCAGTCGCCGCGGAGAAGGAAATGCGCAAGGCCGCTCGTACGCTCGACAAGGTCGCAGCGACGAGCACCATGCACAAGAACACCGCTGCGCGTCGCAAGAGCCGTATGGCTGCGAAGCTCGCGGGCCTGCAGAAGAAGTAAGCCTCCCGCATTTACCAAACACTGCGAGTGCTCACCAAAGATGGCCGCACGCAGTAGCAAATCAACACGACCCGCCGCGGCGTCTGAAGATCACACTTCGGATGCAGGCGGGTTGTCGCTTTCTGATTTCGTGACGCAAGGCTACTTCGAAGCATCGCGTCGACCGCTCGAGATTCTGTTCTTCTTGCTGCCGCTCATCGCGCTCTACGAATACGAACTCGTGCGCGTGTTGCGTTCAGCCGAAGGCCTCGTGACCAACGGCGCGCATCTGGCGATTTTGCGGCTGTTCGATGCGTTTGGGCTTGATGCGGTCGCGCTTTCGCTTCCAGGATTTTTGCTGATCGCAGTTTTTCTGGTGATGCATGTGCTCTCGCGCGGTCCGTGGATTGTTGATCTGTCGGTGGTCACGCGGATGGTTGGAGAAAGTGCGGCGCTTGCGATTCCGTTGCTTGTGTTTGCGGCGCTTGTGGAGCGCATGGCACCAGCGGCGCAAGTGGAAGATTTCGCGTCGCTTGATCTTGGTGCGCGCATTGCCGTGTCGATTGGCGCTGGTTTGTACGAGGAGTTGGTGTTTCGCATGGCGCTCATTGCCTTGGTGATTGCGATCTGCACCGACTTGCTCAAGATGCAGAAGCCAGTGGCGTTGGTGAGCGCGGTCGCGGTGAGTTCGCTTGCGTTTGCGATGTACCACCCATTGCGCGGCGCGGATGGAGCAGTTGTTCCGGGGAGATTTCTCTTCTTTCTCGCGGGCGGTCTGTACTTCGGCGTGCTCTATGTCGTGCGCGGATTTGGGATTGCTGCGGCTGCGCACGCGTTCTTTGATATTGCGACAGCGTTGTTAATCGCACCGAATGACGCCGCGTGATCGATGGATGATCAGTCGATGATCAGTCGATGATCAGACGATGATCAGACACTGAGTACCCTGCCATCATGATCCTGAAGCGAACTCAACGCGCGAGTGCCC
>QWPU01000081.1 GCA_003671065.1 Planctomycetota bacterium
AGTCCATGATTCCAAGTTCATGATTCCGAGAACCGTCTTCGCAGCGAATCGCTCGCTCCGCGTGATTCGCAAGCGCACTACCATGCGAAACCCGATTTCCCAACGCAGCCACTCGTGGATCCCCACAACGCCAACATCCCTGTCACCGCCAGCGCTCGCAGCAGCGCCACCTCGTCGCGAGTGCAGTCGGCGAGCATGAGGGCACCCGCGCGCGAACTCACTCGATTCGAGCGCATGGAAGCGTGGCTGAGCCGACTCTCGATCAAGAACAATTTCTGGCACAAGGTCTTCTCGCTGGTCTGGTTGCCTTACGCGTTTCGCTCGGGCATTCGCATGCACGGCTTCCGAAAGGGCCGCGCCGCCGAGGCGTTCGCAGCGATCCTCCCCTTCCGTCGCTTCAATCGAAATTTCTATGACGCGATGGCGGGCGCGGCGTTGCTCGGTAACTCTGAAGTTGCCGCTGGCATGTACTTGTTCTCTGTGTGCGGCGGCGACTACACCATCGTCTGTAAGGAGATGAAGTATCGCTTCCTCCGTCCGTGCCTTGGTCCTGCGATTTACCGCGTTGTCAAAAGCCAAGATGTCGAAGAAAAAGTGGCAGAAGGCGGCGAGTTCAATGTCGCGCTCGAAATGGAGATCTTTCAGCAGAAGATCGTGAAGACGCGCGACGAAACGCTGGTCGGTCGTTGCGACATCACCTTTCATTGCACGCCGAAATCGATGGTGCGCGAACGCAGTGATCGCCGCAAAGCGCGCAAAGCACGCCTCAGCGCCACGCGTGATCCTTCGACGAACTCTGAGGGCGACGCCTCTTGACTTCGGCGCGCGTGCGCACTTCCGTCGCGACCGTTCTCAGCGGCGCGGCACTCGCAACAAGTTGGACCTGGTGCATCGGCATGTACGCGCCGTTCGTGCTCTATGGCATGTTCGGTTGGCCTGGCATCGTGGCCTTTGCGATACCGAACATCCTCGGCTGCGCGCTCTTTGGATTCCTGCGTTCGCGTGAGCGTTCACTGCAAGAGGCGCGCGATCATGCGCATGCAATGGTGCTGTTTTCAGCGGCCACAATCGCGTATCAACTCTTCTTCGCTGCGAGCCAGATGGGTCCGTTCATCGAAGAAGTGCCGCGCGAGGGTGCGGGCGCGATGCGTTCACTTGCTGCTGGTGGAGTCTTTGCCGTAGCGCTTGCACTCGCGTGTTTGCCTCGGCGCGTGCTCTGGCTCATTGCAGGACTCGGCTTCTTCGCAAGCCTCACAACCTTCGCGTTCCTGCCGTGGGGAACAATGAATTCCTTGCACTCAAGCGGCGAATGGACGCGCGAACAACTCTGGCTCGTGCTGCCCACAATTGTGTTCGGCTTTATGTTGAGCCCCAACCTCGATCTCACATTTCATCGCGGTCGACAGGACTCCCCGAATCCGCGCTTCCCCGCGAATTTCATTGTGTTCGGCTTAGGATTCGCCTCGATGCTCGTGCTGACAACGAGTTATATCGCCAGTCCGCAAGGGCTCACGATTCCTGCGGTGCGCGCGCACATTGCGTTGCAACTGGTACTGACCTGCGCGCTGCATCTCTCTGAAATCCGCACGGCTCTCGTGGGAACTTCCGTTCGTGTGCTCAGTGGTCTTGGCGCCGCGATCATCGGTCTCGTGGCGGCGCTGCTGTGGGATTCGCGCGACACATATCTTGCGTTTCTCGGCCTGTATGGGCTGCTTTTCCCCGCATATGCCGCGCTTGCCCTGCGCCTCGGTGGACGACCAACGCGAGCATCGATGCTTGTGCTGCTCGTGTCGATTGGCGTGTCATCGCCGATTCTGTGGATCACATTCATCGACGGTCCGATCCTCCTTGCTCCGCTCGCGGTGATCCTTCCACTCCTCGCAGTCATGCTCTGTCGGCCGCGGAGTGCGATGAAACTGACGAAACAAGCATGAAGCAGGCGACGCATCGCGTACGCTCTCAAAACGGGCCTCACGCCACGCTGACTTGCTGCCATGGATGATCCACTCAAGCCTCTCGCCAAGACTCACTTTGACTTCGCCGCGGCGCAGCATTTGCTCAATCGCGCGGGGTTTGGTGGCACTCCCGCGCAAGTTCGCGCGCTGACTGAACTCACACTTGAAGGCGCCACGGCGCTCTTGCTCGATGCGCGTCGTGACGACACGCCGACGGCGAACGAAGACTTTCGCGGCGACATCCTTCGTGAAGACACGCCAGAAGAACGCGAGGCGATTCGTCGCGCGCGCGCTGCAGGCGACGAAGATGCAATCGCGAAGTTTCAACAGTTGCGCCAGATGCGTGAGCGATCAGATCGCGATCAGATTGTTGCGATGCAGAAGTGGTGGCTCTCACGCATGATCGAGACGCCGCGACCGCTTGAAGAAAAACTCACGCTCTTCTGGCACGGCCACTTCGCGACGGGATATCGAACCATCGAAAACAGCTTTCACATGCTGCAGCAGAATCGCATGCTGCGCAATTCGTGTATTGGCAATTTCGAAACGCTCGCGCGATCAATCACCACTGATCCCGCGATGCTCAAGTACCTCGACAACGACGAGAATCGCAAGCGAAGTCCCAACGAAAATCTCGCGCGTGAGTTGCTCGAACTCTTCACGCTCGGCGAAGGCAACGGCTACAACGAACGCGATATCAAAGAAGGCGCGCGTGCGCTCACTGGTCGTACTTTCCGCGGCAACAACTACTTCTTTGATGCTTCGCAATACGACAACGCCAGCAAGCAACTCTTTGGTCGCAGCGGCAATTTCGACGGCGACGAGTTCGTCACCATGATTCTTGAGCATCGCCAATGCTCGCACTTCATTGCCCTCAAGCTCTATCGCTTCTTCGTCAACGACGCGCCAACCGTCTCGAAAGAAGGACGCGAAGCAATCACTGGGCTCGCCAAAGAACTGCGCGAAAACCACTACGACCTGCGCCCTGTGCTGCGCACGCTCTTTGGCTCCCAGCATTTCTACGCGCCTGAGAATCGCCTCGCAGTCATCAAGAGTCCGACGCAACTCATGGTGCAAACGATTCGTTCGCTCGGCACGCCGCCGCGCGAAATGAAGTCGCTCGTTGATGCGGGCGACCTCATGGGTCAGCAACTCTTTCAGCCACCAAGCGTGAAGGGTTGGGATGGCGGACGCGCGTGGATCAATACTGCAACGCTGTTTGTTCGGCAAAACATAGTGGTCTATCTCGTCACGGGTCGTCGCCCGCAAGGATTCGATTGGAGTCCGAGTGAGATGGCCTACGACTCGACGCATCTCTTCGAACATCTGCGCGACGCGTCGGGCTCGCTCGATTCACGCGAAGCCGTGCGCAACATTGCGACCTTCGCGCTTGGTGGCTCCATCGCACCTGAACGCGTTGCGCAACTCGATGCGTTTCTTGACGACCTTGGCGGCACCATCAATGATGACCGCGTGAAAGCGTTGCTGTGCCTTGTCGGCGCGATGCCTGAATATCAACTCTGCTGAGACTCACATGCTTCACGCTCCCTTCACTCGTCGAATCTTTCTGCAACGCGGCTGCACGCTGGCATCTCTCGCCGCGACCGTCCCCTACTTCATCGAGCAAAGCGCGATGGGCATGCTGGGTAACCCGCTGCTCTCGTCGAATCCAGGCATTCCTGATGAGCGCATTCTCGTCGTCGTGCAACTCGGCGGCGGCAACGATGGACTCAACACCGTCATTCCGTATGGTGATGCTGAGTACTTCCGCGCGCGACCGAGTCTGGGTTTGCGCGCGCCGAAGAATCCTGCAGGCACCACTACTGCACTCGAACTTGATGCAGATTTCGGCTTAGGCCTTCACCCGTCGCTCACTGGTTTCAAAGCGCTCTACGACGCGGGCTCGCTGTCGATTGTGCAAGGTGTTGGCTATCCAAATCCAAATCGCTCGCACTTCACATCAATGGATGTGTGGCAAACGGGTCGGCTTGATGCGAAGGGCAATGGTTGGATCGGCCGCTACTTCGACAACATGTGTAACGGCACGCCGATCAGTGAAGGCGCGATTGCAGTTGGTCGCACCGCACCGCTGGCGATGCAAGGTGATGTGCAAAAGCCTATTTCCTTCGAGAATCCCGCACTGTTTCGTTGGCTAGGCGAAGATCTTCACGAGTCGATGAAGGCGCCTTACGACGCGATCAATCGATCGGGTGCGCTGCCAAGCGCTGGCGAAGACACGCAGAAGTCGTTTCTCATGCGCACTGCGCTTGATGCGCAAGTGGCGAGCACTCGCATCCTTGCGGCGGTCGCGAAACAGTCGCTCGTCAATTACCCGCAGCACGCACTCGCACGACAACTGCGCACGGTGGGCGCGATGATTCGTGACGGCATGCCGACACGCGTGTACTACGCATCGATGGGCGGCTTTGACACGCACGGCGGTCAAGCAGGATCACACGCGAGTTTACTGCGTCAACTGAGTGAGTCGGTCGTTGCGTTTCAAGCCGATCTCAAAGAACAAGGCAACGACAAGCGCGTGGTGACGATGGTGTTCAGCGAGTTCGGTCGACGCGTGAAACAGAATGGTTCAAACGGAACCGATCACGGCACTGCAGCGCCGATGTTCATCATTGGACCGAGCGTAAAGCCTGGCATTGTTGGTCGTCATCCGTCGCTCAATGATCTCGATCAAGGCGATCTCAAGTACGGCGTTGACTTTCGTTCGGTCTACACATCGCTGCTCGAAGATTGGATGAAGGCGCCTGCGGAAAAGATCCTCCGTGGGCAGTTTGCGAATCCGCATCTCATCGCGAAAGCGTAAAACTCGTACAGTTCACTGCTAGGAAATCCACATGCGAACACTGCTTCATACGACCTTTCTCTGCGCGTCACTCCTTGCGATCACAAGTTGCTGCGCTGAATGTCCGCCACCTCCGACGACCACCACTTCAGCAGAAGCAACAACTCCACCCGTCACGCTTTCAGCGCCTGTTGCCATGCATCTTGCGGTCAAGGGCATGCACTGCGACGGCTGCGAAGGCGCGATTTGCGAGAAGGTGTCGAAGCTTGACGGCGTGACGGCGTGCACTGCGAGTCATGTCAGCGAAAGCGTTGATGTCACTGCGCCGCCAGAGCAGAAAGACGCGATTGTGGCTGCGATCAAGAAGCTTGGCTATAAGCCTGAATGAACGCGCGTGATGCGCTTCACAACGCAGCGCGAATGCGTGCGGCGACTTCCTCAAGACTGCCCTTCTGCTTACCGCCCGCAGCATGCACATGACCGCCGCCACCAAAGCGCGCCGCGAGTTCATTCACATCGACAAACGCGCCGCTCGCGTCCGCAGGCTTCGAACGGAAACTGAGTTTGATGATGCCAGCGGCGGTGTCTTCCACCACGAGCACTGACGCGCGCACGCAACTGATTTCCATCGGGATGTTCACGATGCCCGCGGTTTCCTCGAGCAATGCGCCGGTTTCCGTGAAATCGCTTGCGCGCAGTGTCATGAAAACGAAGCGTCCACCTTGCAGCATTTCCATGCTCATAAGCGCGCGCGCTTGCAACTGCACACGCTCTGCACGGCTCGACTGTTCGAGCTGTTGATACATCGCGTTCTTGTCAACACCAGCAGCAAGTAACCGCGACGCGAGCGCATATTCAGCCGCACGCGCGTTGGGAAAACGAAACCAACCAGTGTCCGTCGCAAGCCCCATGTAGAGCGCTTCAGCAATCGAGTTGCGTCCACGCGCATCGGCGCCATAGGACAGGTCAACACCAAGCGCGTCTACTAATTGCACAAGAAGCGCGGTGCATGAACCGCAGTTCATATCAACGATGCGTCGCGCCGCAACATCATCGCCGCGCGCGTGATGATCGAACCCAATGACGCGTGAGGCGTTCGCCTTCAACCACGGCGTCAACACTTCAAGTTGCGCCCACGCGCCAGTGTCGACCACGATCGCAAGATCAAACTCGCCCACGGGAAGCGTCGGCGCGCGCGGATTCACATGCTCGACTTTCGTGGCGCCTTCAAACGCGCGCAGATTTCCTTCGCACGGATCAACGACCCAACCAGAGGCTTCGACGCCAACGGCCGCGCACGCGCGCATCACTGCGAGCACGGAACCCATCGCGTCGCCATCGGGTTTCTGGTGAGTCGTCACCAACACGCGTCGAGCCGCGCGAATGTCGCGCGCAAGTTCGGTCATGGTGGTGTTGGTGGTGTAGGTCATGGGGGTGTCAGCGATCGGAGCGTTCGAGAGAGAAGTCAACATGGGTTTATACCGCGCGAGAAACCGACATCGCGCGAATGATGCGAGCGCGGTCGCGTTCCAATTCATCGAGAAGAGTGTGCACGCTATCGAACCGTTCCTGCGCGCGAATCCACGACATGAAACGCAACCGAATATTCCAACCGTACCAATCAAGCGGCAACTCAATCGCTTGACCATCCGCAGCAAGCAGCGTGCTTTCGCAGGTGCGAGTCATTCCATCAAATGTGGGTTTGGTGCCAATTGAAATCGCGGCGATCACGCAACGCCCATCAGGCAGCGTCGCCTCGCCCGCATAGACGCCGTCGGCGGGAAGAATGCGGCCGTGTGTATTGAGATTTGCGGTCGGCCAACCGAGGGTGCGGCCACGCTGGTCGCCTTGCACCGTGAGGCAACGCAGTTCATACGCTCGACCAAACACGCACGCCGCGTCGGCAACGCGCCCCTGCTCCAACAACGCACGCGCCACTGAACTTCGCGCCTCAACCGTGCTGCCATCGGTCAGCGTCACCGTTAGCGGCGCGGCTTCGATCACCGCGAAACCATGCTTCGCGCCGAGCTCTCGCAGCGTGCCAAGCGACCCACTTCGATTGCGTCCAAAGCGAAAATCAGGTCCTTCAACGACAACATCGAAGGGACATTCGCCTCGAAGTTGCTCGATGAACGCCTCTGCTGACCGTCCGAGAAGTTCCGCGGTTGGAGTCAGCTCAATGATGTCCGTCACGCCGCAAGTGGAGCGCAAGAGTTCCGCCCGCTCAATCGCTGGCGTGAGCCTTCCCATAGGTCGATCAGGCTTCAAAACAGCGATCGGAAGCGGCTCAAAGGTCACCGCGGTAAGGCTGTCAATTCCTGCGGGGTGTCCTGCCGAATATGCTGCGAGATCTCCCGCGACACCACTGCCAAGTTGGAAAAGATGCCGATGGCCTCGGTGAACTCCATCGAAGTTTCCAATGGCAATGACTTTCATCGGCTTCTTCATTAGTCAAGTCTGTCGGCTCGGGTCGGATCGTGTCGGCTCATGTCGGCTCATGTCGGCTGATGTTGGCTGATGTTGGCTGATGTCGGCTCATGGGCAGGGTTGGCTATCCTGCCACCTTCTCCTTCAGTCTCACGGACTCTACACGAAATGCATAGCGCTCCTCCATCGAAGCAATCGGCCGTTCCTGATGCGGCATCCATCATCGACGAACTTGCAAGCACCTTCCGCGCCACCGCCGACAGCGTGGTGCCTTGGTTCATTTCGCAAATGCCGTCGATGTATTTTCAAGACACCGATCGTGCGAGCCAACTCGCGCATCTTCGCGCGATCATCGCGGCGAAAGCATCGGATCGTCCTATCGACCTCACGCTCAAGAGCGAAGACGGTCGTCAACTCACGCTCATCAAGAACGCGAACTATCCAGGGATTCTCGCTGAACTCGTCGCGCAACTGCCGATGGATCGTTCACTGCGCGCCGCGAAGATTCATTCGAGCTTCGATGGCAACCTCGTGCTCGACACATTCATCCTTGGTGATCCTGAACCGTTTGATAGTCGCGATCCTCGCCAAAGCGCAAAGCTCACCGAGACGATTCGCTACGCGCAAGAGCACAAACTCGACTGGACGCCCGATCAGATTTCCACCTATTTCGCGGGCTGCAGCGCTGACTATGTGCTCACCTGCACGCCGCTGCGGGTGAGCGCGCATTGGAAGTTGTTCAGTCGAGTGAGTGGCACCGACGGCACGATCATTGAACTCGAACCGGAGTCGCATCCAACCATGAGTCGCATCGTGGTGGTTGTCGAAAATGCGCGCACGCGCACCATGCTTGAGCGCACTGCTCGCATTCTTGCGCGGCATAAGGTCTCGATTCACCGCGCGTATCTCGACATTGTGCGCGGCGCCAAGACTGGCTCGGTCACCTTTGTTGGATTTGTCGTGCAAGGCGCCGATGGTCGCGCGCTCTCGCCGACCAGCGACGCGTGGCACGCAGTTGTGCGCGATTTGCGCAGAATCAAGTGGGTTGATGACAGGGCGCTCGAAATCAGCGGGCGCAATCCATCGCTTTCGATTGATCGCGCCGAAGCCCTGCTCGCGCTCTGCAACATGGCGCATCAAGTGCTCTCGCCGCAGAATCGCTTTCTCTGGACGCGCGAGCGCATGCAAGGAATGGCCGAGGAATCGATCAGTATCTCAAGCGCAATCGTGGATCTCTTGATCGCGCGGTTCGATCCAGCGAATCCAATGAACGATGCGGACTTCGCAGCGCAACGCAAGCGCATCGAAGCCGACATCGCGCGCAATCCAAGCGAGATGCATCGCACCGTTCTTTCGAAATTGCTCGAAGGTGTTGTCGCCACGCTGCGCACGAACTACTTCCTGCCCGAGCGTTTCGCGCTGTGCCTGCGCATTGATCCTGCGTATCTCGCGAACGCTGAGCGACCTGAAAAACCGTACGGAACATTCTTCGTGCACGGTCGTGGCTTCGATGGTTTCCACAATCGCTTCCAAGACATCGCGCGTGGTGGACTGCGCGTCATTCGCACGACCAACCTCGCGCAACACATGCGCGAAAGCGAGCGACTCTTTAACGAGGTCTACGGTCTCTCATGGGCGCAACAGCTGAAAAACAAGGACATTCCTGAAGGCGGCGCGAAGGCTGCGATTCTGCTTGATCCAGGCGCGACGGTCGATCGCTGCGTGAAAGCGTTTGTGAATTCGCTGCTTGACCTCATCGTGCCTGTGGCGGAAGTCAAGAAGCTCATTGTCGATCGATTCGGTCGCGAAGAGTTCATCTATCTCGGGCCTGACGAGAACATCACGCCAGCGCACATCGATTGGATTGTGGAACGCGCACGTAGGCGTGGCTACTCCATGCCCACGGCGTTCATGAGTTCGAAGCCGACTGCAGGCATCAACCACAAGGTCTACGGCGTGACCAGCGAAGGCGTGAATGTCTTCCTTGAAATCGCGCTCAAGGCGCGCGGCATTGATCCGCGCAAGCAGAAGTTCACTGTGAAGATCACCGGTGGACCTGATGGCGATGTCGCAGGCAACATGATGAACATTCTTGAGCGCGATTACGGCGCGAACGCAGTGATCGTCGGCGTCGCTGACGGTTCGGGGAGCGGTGAAGATCCGAATGGTCTCGACCACGCAGAACTCATTCGTCTCTTCCATGAAAGTCTTCCGATTGCGTCATTTGATCAGAAGAAACTTTCATCGAAAGGCCGCGTGACGCCAGTCGATGCGCCCGACGGCGCGCAGTTGCGCAACACCCTGCACAACAGGCTCGTGACCGACGCGTTCATTCCTGGTGGTGGCCGCCCTGCCACCATTCACGAAGGCAATTGGCAAGAGTTTCTGACGCCTGAAGGCAAGCCGAGCGCGATGGTCATTAGCGAAGGCGCGAACCTGTTCCTCACGCCAGGCGCGCGCGAAGAGCTCAGCAAGCGCGGCGCAACGATCATCAAGGATTCGTCAGCGAATAAGTGCGGCGTGATCTGTTCGAGTTACGAAATCAGCGCGTGCATGGTGCTCAGCGACGACGAGTTCCTCAGCATCAAAGACACCTATGTCGCGCAAGTGCTCGAGCGTCTGCGTGAACTTGCGCGCGTCGAAGCTGAGTTCCTCATGCGTGTCGCGCAGACAAACACAAGCATGTCGCTGCCGAAGCTTTCAGTCGAACTCTCAAAGGTCATCAACGCAAGCGCGACGGCGATTGCCGCAGGCGTGCCGACGTGGCCAGCAACAGACCGCGAACTCGCCAAGCAAATGATCCGCGATCACCTTCCGAAAGTCCTCTTCGACTTCGCAGGCGAGCGTGTGTGGAAGTCGCTTCCCGAGTCGTATCAAACATGGATCATCGCAAACCGCCTCGCCAGCAGCATTGCGTATCGCGAAGGCATGGACTTCTTCGAAGGCGCATCGCCAACTGATGTCGCCGACCTCGCACGCCGCTACATGAAGAGCGACCTCGCTAACCGAGACATCGTCACGAGCGTGCGCGCGTCAAACCTCGCCGACAAAGAGCACATCGCGAATCTGCTTGAACGCGGAGGCGCGAGAGCTGGGATTGGGTGACATCCTTTGCCGCCATGGACTGGCGTACTTGGGCACACGCTTTCGAGTCGAGGAGAGACGAGTCACTCCCCGTTTGGCTCGTCGAAACATGGGTATTGCGCGCGCAGTTCCATTGCGTCGCTAAAGAGGGCGAGGCGTTCGTAACTGTCGAGTAAGTATCGCGCGATGAAGCGCGGGCTGCAGCGGGCTGTTCCGCGTAGGCGCTCGCTCATTGGTAGCGCTCGCTCGAGAAACGCGCGGGCTTCTTCGAATTCGTCGCGCTCGAAATGCAAGGTACCGAGTGCTGAGAGGCAATCCAAGATCTCGCGGCGATTTGGTTTTTCTCGCCCTTCAATGAGCGCCAAACTTTCGGTCAATCGACGCAGGCACTCGGCTGCGTGGTGAGCGTCGCTGCCGTCCGCGCTTGGGTCAGCTGCGGTGATAGATGAGGTGCCAGCACCCCTCGCATGCGGGTGCA
>QWPU01000082.1 GCA_003671065.1 Planctomycetota bacterium
TGAAGCAATCCAAAGAAACAGCCCCGCGTTTCGGCGGGGCTGTTGTGAGAACTGTTGTGAGAACTGTTGTGAGAACTGTCCTGAGAACTGTTCTGCCTGCTGCTGAAACTGTGAAATCGCGGACGCTTACTCCGCCGTGATCAACTTGACCGCTTCAGCCGAGCCCGCGTCGAGCGAACCATAGAGACGACCTGCCGCGTCGGCGATCTCTCCTTCGCTGCCGGCAATGAGTTCGCGCAGGGAGGAAAGTTGACGCTCATCGGCCTTGCTGCCAGTCTTGCGCGCCGCAGCCGCCGCGAGATCGCACAGACCAATTTGCTCTTCGCCACTGGATGTGAGCGCTGCATCAATGAGTGCGCGCTGCGCATCTGCCGACGCGGAGATCGCAAGCACTGCGGCGATCTCCATGCGCAAGCCACCTTGCTTCGACGCGAGTCCACGCAAGAGCGCAGCTTCCGCATCATTGATCGAGAAGATCTTCGTGCCACTGAACGCAATCGCGCGCAACGCACCCGCTGCTTCCAACGCGTATTCCGCGCCTTCGGCTTCGTCCATCACGCTGCCCGACGCGTTTGACATCGCGGTCGTCGCCGCGCTGCGGAAACTGTCCGCAGTCGATCCTTCGGTCCACACGATCACCGTGTTGTTGCCTTCGAATGCACGACGAACCGCAAGCTCCTCAAGCGCATTCGAAATCGCAAGCACAGGGCTCGCGCTTGTCAGACCGCTCGCGCGCACTCGCTCAACGCTTGCTTTGATTTCATCGAGCGATCCACGGACGACAACGAGGTCGACGCCATTGGCCTTTACGACATCGACTTCCATCGTGTCAAATGTGTCAGCGCCTGCAACGCTCAGAAAGCCTGCCGACTGCAGTTGTTGACCGATCATTTGACGATCGTCCATCGTGCCACCAAGCACAGCGGCGCGATTGACGCCCGAATCAGAGATCGCCGAAGCAAGCGTAGGAACCACGCTGAAATCGCTGGCAAAACTCTGCGTTGGCGCGCTGTGGGCAATCGCAAGCGCTGCGTCAAGACGCACGCGGCGATCGGCATAGCTCAACGCCTCAAGCATTGGCGCGCGACCATTTGGCATGGTGAGCGCAGCGCCGCTCGCAGTTTGACGAAGCACAGAGATTGCATCGCGCACGAGTGCGCTGTCGCGCGCATCGATCGCAATCGAAAGCACTTCCGCGCACACCGAAGGACCAGCAGCAGTCGCGAAGAACTGCGGGCTGTAGCGGCCAACTTTCTCGTCTGAACCAAGCGTGTTTTCGCGACGAAGATCAGCAGCGACATAAATCGCGAGTGCGCCCGTGTTAGTTGCATCGGCCGCAAGCGAGCGACGCGCAAGGCTCATCGCCATCGCATCGCAGAAGACGCTGGTGGCGACCGTCGTTGCGCTGAGTCCAGCGAAACCACCTGATGAACTATCGAAGGACCACAGGTTGTTTGTCGCGTCGGCGGCGTAAGGAACGAGCGAGTCTTCACGATTCAAAAACTTGCGAGCGAGCGCAGCAAACTGCGCGCTCACATCATCGGTGCGACCGTTGAGTTGCGCGAACGCGGTCTGGCATGCGGCCTTCACATCAGGAGTGGATGAGTCACGAGCCAAAATTTCGACGATGAACGGCAACGCAGTCGGATAGCCGATTTCCGCGAGAATGCCCACGACTTTGCGCTGCGCGTCACCGTGCAGATTCGTGAGGCTCATCGAGAGTGGAAGCACTGAGAGACGATTGAGCGCAACCAAATTGCGCGTTGCAGCGAGTTCAGCCTTCGCGTCGGTGCCATCAACAATCACTGCGAGCAGTTGCGGCACAGCGTATTCGCCAGCGGCTTGCAATCGCTCTTCTGCGATGCGTTGTTCACGCAGCGTCTTGCTCAGCATGGTGATTGATTCAGCAATGCGCTGCGGATTACGCGCGAGCGATTTGCGTCCGTCTTCAACGCGATCTTCGATCTTGGTCGCGAGATCAGAGACGCCACCCATCGCACGGCTACGCGAAATGGCTTTGCTCAAACGATCCGCAAGATCGTTGTCGTCAACGAGCGTCGCCAAATCAGCGTCGCTCGTCGAACCCGCGAGCACTGCTTCGCCCGCAGCTTGTGCGAGATCGACCTTGCCGATCAGGATGTAGTGAATGAAATCGTCGACATGCTTCTTGAGAGCGGCCGTGTCAGCAGCACTGACCGCTGCGCTAGCCTCTGGTGCTGCTTCGTCTTGCGTCAAGACTGAAGGTGCTGCGCTGAGCAATGTTGTGGCCAAGAGCGCCGCTGCGAGCGGCAGTTGCATCTTCAAGAAAGATTCGCTGAGGGATGCACGGGACAAGAAAGCGTTCGACAACATCGAGGTCTCCGAGAAGTAGTAATCCGCCACCGAAACCTCGGTGGCAGCGATCGCGTCATGCTGCCTTCCTGGCCGCATTGTGCGAAGGGTGGAATGTATCGGCAATTCCCCGCAGCCGTCAACCAAGGATCAGTGTGTCGAGGAGCTCGTGAGCACATCGCGCCATCGAGGCTCAGTTGCTCGAACGAGTGCGCGAAACCCGTATACTCGGCGCCGCTTGGGCGTCCAAGGATTCCTCAAAAATCCTTGGCGTTGCACGACATCGTGCAGCGAGGGAAGGCGGTTGAAGTCCGCCGCGGTCGCGCCGCCGTAACAGGATGAATGCATGAATTCGTACGCAGCAGTACGCATGCATTCAGCGCATGACGGCCAGTACTCCTGGCAGCCACTGAGCGCGTGAGTGTCGCAATCGCGATCAACTCACGCCCTTGGGAAGGCGTCATGCGCGCGCATCGTGAGCGTCGCTCACGCCGTGCACCTGGAGCCGGAAGACCTCCCCAAGCAACTTCGGCATCCACTCGGATGCCGCCTCGCGCTTCTGGTCGAAGCGCGCTTCAACTGGGCGCGAGCTCCCAGAGAAGTAGGAATGCACTTGGTACGAAACGGTTTTTTTCAACTTACTGATTCAACTGCGAAGCATCGCGCAAGTCACGCGGCGCTGCTCGCAATCATGAGCCTCGTCAACGGCGCTCACGCTGACTATCCCTTCGCGCACACCGTCGTGTCGTTTACAGCAGGCAGCGGCGCCGCCACAGGATTCAATCTGCCCGCGGTCGCACTTGGTCCGCCTGAACGCTTCACAGGCGAAGGCATTTCCCCGATGTGCGTCACTCCATTTTCGCCTGCGTATCGACCGAATGAAATTGTCTCGCTTGGTGTCGGCGGCGAACTGGTGCTTCGTTTCGATCACGATGTGCTCGATGATCCACGCAATCCCTTTGGCATTGATCTCATCGTATTTGGCAACGCGTTCTTCACTGATGCGACGGGCACGGGCATGGTTGCTGGTCTCGCTGCAGAAGGCGGCGTGATTGCGGTGAGCCTCGATGGAATCGCGTGGACGAGCGTGCCTCTGACGGTCGCTGATGGACTGTTTCCAACGCGCGGCTACATGGATGTGCTGCCGTATGCGACGCAACCTGGAACGATCGAGACGAACTTTCTTCGCCCTGTAAATCCTGCTCTTTCGATGCGTGATCTCAGCGGGCTCGACTACGAATCATGCGTCGCGCTTTATGACGGCAGCGGCGGCGGCGCGGGAATTGATCTTGCTGCGCTTGGACTCCCGCGTATTCGTTTTGTGCGCATCAGCAACAGCGTGATTGGTTCGTCGCCTGAAATTGACGCAGTGAGTGATGTTGAAGCGATCACGCGTTCACCAGATCTTGATGGTGATGGCGTTGTCGGTGCGAGTGATCTTGCGCGAGTGCTCGGTGCATGGGGAACAATGAATGCTGAGGCCGATCTCGATTTCGATGGAGTCATTGGTGCGGGTGACCTCTCGATGCTCCTCGGCGCATGGGGAACGAAGGGCGGCGCATGAATCATTCTTCGCGCGCGTTCACAATCGTTGAACTTCTCGTCGTGATTGGCGTGATCGCTCTGTTGCTGGCGCTCACGGTTCCTGCAACTGCAAGCGTGCGCGCGAGTGCGCGCAGCGCGAGTTGCCAATCGAACTTACGTCAACTAGGAATTGCGGCCACGACATACGCGGTTCAGAACAAAGAGCAGTTTCCTGCGGCGATTCTCTATGAAATGCAGACGCAAGGCGTCGTCACGAAAGCCTGGGACTTCGAACAGCATCCTGATGGAACGGTGCACGCGAGCGCGCTGTGGGACTTTTCGCGCGGCGCAGAAAACGCGCAGCAATGCCCAGGCTTTGAAGGCGCTTCGACTTTTGGAAATGATCGCGCGACGGGCTACAACTACAACACGACATATCTTGGCGCGGAAGGTCGCTTCCCTGAACTCGATGAACGCGGCGAGTGGCGCGATGGTTGGAGTGTCGCGCGTCGAGGACTGCGCGCTGCGCAATGCCGCAAGACTTCTACGACGGCGCTCTTTGGTGAAGGCGGTTGGAAAGGCGGCGCCAACAAGTTTATGCGCGCGCCGCAAGCAACTGTCGAGAACGACTTCATGACCGTCTACGCAGGAGCACAAGCGTTTCGCCACACGACGAGTACGCATGTGTGTTACCTCGATGGTCATGTCGGCGGTACCTGTGAGTGCAACGCTGGCATGCACGCGCAACCGTCGCTGCTTGCGGACATCCTTGATTTTCCAAAGAACGGCTTCCTCGCTGACGATGACGCACCGTACGATCCGCGCTGACATGAGCAATGGAATCGAGATTACCCGCTGTGTGTGCTTTGACCTTTCGTTCTGCGTCTTGCAGAAGAAATGCAATGAGCGCGCGCGTTCGATCGCGGAAATTTCGGAAGAGTTCGGCTGCGGATCGAGTGCGGGCTGCGGCTTCTGCATGCCCTACATCGAGCGCATGTTGGCAACGGGCGAAGTGAAGTTCCACGAGATCTTGTGAGTAGCGCGGCACGCAATTGGGCGTTCAACTGCGACCGAAGCGGCGTTCCAACTCACTGCGCGCAATTCGAATCGAAGTCGGTCGTCCGTGGGGGCACGCGCTCGAACGCTCGATCGACTCACGCATGCGCAGCAACTCGCGAATCTCGACGCGCGTGAGTTCGTCCCCCGCTTTGACGGCGGCCTTGCAACTCATCATGTCGACAACTTCATGCAGCGCCGCTTCAAGCGAAACGAGCGAGCCATGCTCAACCGCCTTTTCAAGCACATCGCTTAGAAACGCGCCTGCATCAACGCGGCGCGAATGCAGCAGTGTGGGTATCGCTTCGATTGCGATTGAACGCGGTCCAAACGCACGCGCAACAACGCCCAGACGCGCGAGCAATGGCGCGATCTCAGCAAGCGCGCCGACGGACCGCGCGGAACACTCGATGATGACTGGCACGAGTAATCGCTGCGATTCAAGCGGTCCGCGCTGCAGTCGATCCATGAACATCGCAAACATTGCGCGCTCATGCAACGCGTGTTGATCAACAAGCACGACACCATCAGCGTCTTGCGTGACGATGTAGCCACTGAGCACTTGCATGAATGGGAACTCATCGATGTAGACTTCACTGATGGCGGGCTCGCTCGCAGCAACTGCCTCTACTCGCTGCACCCCCGCCGCCGCAGAAAGTGCTGCAAACGCCGAGAAATCAGGCGATGCCGTGTGCGTGCTCGACGCCATTCCACTTCCAAACGGCGCGCTAGTACGAAACGCATCTGGCACAAATGTCGGCACCAGATTCGCGCCGCGCAACGCGCGCTCAATCGCGCGACGCACTGCGGAATGAATGCCTTGCTGCGAACGAAAGCGCACTTCGCTTTTCGCTGGATGCACATTCACATCGACTTCACGCGGATCAATCTCAAGGATGAGCGCAACAGTCGGCGTGCGCGCATGATCGAGCAGTCCGCGATACGCCTCGCGCACTGCATGAAGCACCAGTCGATCCATGATTGGTCGACCGTTGAGATGAATGCGAATCGCACGCGCGCTCGGTCGCGCAATGCCTGGTCGACCTGCAAAGCCGCGTACGACGAGATCGCCGAGTTCAGGAAAATGCTCTTCAAACTCGATGAGTTCAGGCGCGAGATCCGTACCAAGCACATCGAGCGTGCGTCGACGCGGCTCATCCGTCGCGGGCAAGTCGAGCAAGCGCCGTCCACTCGAGCGCAACTCAAACGCAACGCACGGATGCGACAGCGCGATCGCTTCCAACGCATCAGTCACTCGCGCTGTTTCCGCTCCTTCACTGCGCAAAAACTTGCGTCGCGCAGGAATGTTGTAGAAGAGCGTGCGCACTTCAACGACGGTGCCTTGCCTCGGAGGAGCAGGTCGCGGCACTCCCATGATGCCGCCATCGACGCAGAGTTCCGCGCCTTCAATCGCGCCGCGCTCGCAGGAACTCAGGCGAAAACGCGACACGCTGGCAATCGAGGCCAACGCTTCACCGCGAAAACCCAATGTGCGTATCGCCGCGAGATCTTCACTCGTGCTCACCTTGCTCGTTGCGTGCGACGCAACCGCGAGCGGCAATTCATCGCGCGCAATTCCACCACCATCGTCACTCACGCGAATGAGTTCAGATCCACCGCCTTCGACTTCCACGAGAATGCGGCGCGCGCCAGCATCAATTGCGTTCTCGACGAGTTCCTTCACCACGCTTGCAGGTCGCTCCACCACTTCGCCCGCAGCGATTTGATTGATGAGTTCAGGCGCGAGCACGCGAATCGGCATCTCAGCGCCCGCTTCCCGACGCGATCGGAAATCGTCGTCCGCGACCGAACGCGCGTGGCGAGAGTTTGAGAATCACCGCAGCTTGATCGCGTTTGTATTGCGTGCGATCAAGAAGCGTCGCGATCTCTTGCACGAGCGCAATGGTCGCGCCACTCGCGCTCGCCGCTTCCTCGAGTGAACCGTCCGCATCAACGAGCACGCGCAGCATTGCATCGAGTACTTCATAAGGCGGCAACGAATCTTGATCGGTTTGATCGTGGCGCAATTCCGCGCTCGGCGCTTTGTCAATGCTTGACTGCGGAATTGGCGGCAGTGCAAAACCAAACTCAGCGAAGCGCGCGTTGAGCATGCGGCTCATCGCGTAGACCTCAGTCTTATAGAGATCACCAATCGGTGCGAGGCCACCATTCATGTCGCCATAGAGCGTGGTGTAGCCCGTCGCGTACTCGCTCTTGTTTCCTGTGGTGAGGACGAGTGCGCCTGTGGAGTTCGACGCGAGCATCACTAGAAGTCCGCGCGCACGCGATTGCAGATTTTCGCCAGTCAATCCTGTGGTCGCAAATGTCGAAAGCACCGTGAGTTCAACCGACCGACGAATCGCGTCGATCGACAGCGTTTCGATGCGACCGAGATTGAGCACGCGGGCGGAATCAGTGGCGTCGTCAATCGAACCTTGCGAAGAAAAGTGCGAAGGCATCAAGAGGCCAGTGACATGTTCGCTGCCGATCGCGGCGCACGCGAGCGCTGCAACAAGCGCTGAATCAATGCCGCCTGAGAGACCGAGGATCGCGCGCGCGTGCCCAGTTTTTGCGAAGTAATCGCGGATGCCAAGCACGCACGCGTGAAAGCGTTCCGCGTCGTGATCCATCGCACTGATCTGATTCGCGCGTTGCGCTTGAGGGGCGGCAGTCGTGTCAACCACCACAAAGTCAGCGCAAAATCGCGCGCACGCGCCAAGCACTTCGCCACGAGACGCAATCACGCGCGAGCCGCCGTCAAACACAAGATCATCTTGACCACCCACCGCGTTCACACTCGCAACGCATACGCCCGCGTCCTTCGCATGACGCGCGAGCAACTCACCGTGACGCACATCTTTGCCCGCGACAAATGGACTCGCGCTTGACACGGCAATGATCGTTGCGCCACGAGTCTTCGCGTCTGCGACAGGGTCGTGCGCGTAACAACGCACGCCGCCAGCATCGAACGCTTGCCATAGATCTTCGCACAGCATGGCAGCAATCTTCTCGCCACGGTGCTCGATGATTGTTGTCATCGACGCGGGTTGATAGTGACGATCCTCATCGAACACGTCGTAACTCGGAAGCAGTTGCTTCGCCGCGAAGCATTCAATGCGACCTGCGCGCAACAACGCGAGCGCGTTCTGAAACGGACGACCTCGCGACGCGATGGGCAGACCAACGAGCACAAGCATCGACGCGGGCACTAGCGCAGCAAGACGCTCAACCGCCGCGAGCGACGCTTCCACAACACCGTGGCGCGCGACGAGATCGCGTGGTGGGTATCCCAAGATCGACATCTCAGGAAACACGAGTAACTCCGCACCTTCACGCACTGCGCGCGCGATCGCGTCTGTATGCAGCGCTTCATTCTTGGCGATGTCGCCAACTTTCGAATTGAGCTGAGCAAGTGCGATCTTCAACTGTGAGTTCTCATGCGCGAGCGCTGCGTGGGGACGGGTTCGTCAGGATATCGAACCATCAGATGCATGCCCAGCGCTGCGGCGAAGGGAGCGAGCACAAAGGTCGAAAGTGCAAGTGCTCCTGTGAGGATCTCGTGCTTCGCGACGGCAGTTTCAAGCGAGACGACACAGGCCGAGTAACTGGTGAATCCGCCGCAAAACCCCACGAGCATGAACGCGTCAACCTTGAGCATCGTCGCTTCCGAACGCGTTCGCCGCAGGAGTCCAACGAGGCAACCCGCGAAGAGAGAGCCTGAGATGTTCACGACCAACAGCGCGGGCGCTGCGAGCGCAGGATCGTTGGCGAGAAGAGGAAGGCACTGCGCCAACACAACACGCGCGAGTCCGCCGCACGCGCCGCCCGCACACACGAGACACGCTCGATGGAATCGCGTCACGATGCGACTCCACTCATTGAGCGGCCAATGAGTAACGCGAGCACACTGAGCGCAAGTGCGCCTGGCAGATGCAACATGAGACGACTCCATTGCCGCTCACGCCACGAGCCAACGAGTTCGACCGCGAGCGAACTCCATGTGGAAAGACCACCTGCAAATCCTGCGACGAACAACGCTGCCGCCGTCGCATCGGCGTGCGCGAAGACGCCTGATACGAAACACGCGATGACTTGCGCCGCGAAGATGCCAAGATCCGCACGCTTCAGTCGCGTACGAAATGCGTGCACCAACGAGTCCCGCGCCACGGCGCCGATTCCCGCACCAATCGGCGCGAGAAGCACAAGCAGCACGGGGATGGTGTCGTCAACGCGTCCAAAGAATCCTTCGATAGCCATGAGCATCATCAACGCATTAGAACCGCCCGCAACAAAAAAGACAGAAGAGCAGGCGAACCTGCTCTTCTGATCATTACTTCGTTTGGTTGCCGCTCACGCAAGATGCGTGCTCTAGGCAGTGTTTCTCTCACACTCCGCTGTCCAAATTGTGCTTCATCACACCATCATCACACCATCATCAAGCAACCAGCGCGTGCGCGTGCTCGATCGATTCAATCACTTGGCGCACCGTGAATGGCTTGCGCAGCACTGAGTCGTAGCCACGACTGTGGACGAGCTGATGAATCTGACCGTCTGTCAAACGACTCGACATGCCGATGATCTTGGTCATCTGCAGATCTTCTGAGCCGCGAACGAACGCGCAGAACGCACCGCTCTCAGCTTCAGGCATGTGCACATCAAGCAACATGACATGAGGGCGGAACTTCTCGCACTCAGCACCTGCTGCAAACGCACCCGAGGCAACTTTGACCTCGTAGCGAGTCTGTTCGCGAAGCACTTTGCAGAGAGTGTCTGCGGTTGCTGGATCGGTTTCGACGATCAGCACGCGAGGCGCGCCGCTCATCAAACCGTCCATAGGAATGTTGTGTTTCTTCATGAACCCCATGAGGTTCGATACCGGAATGCGCCGGTCTTTCGAGCCTGGAATGCGGTATCCCTGAAGGGAACCAGAATCGAACCACTTGCTCACGGTGCGACTTGCAACATTGCAAATTCGCGCCACTTCGCCTGTGGTCAGAACGTCTTTCTCGTTGAAGTTGAACCCGTCACGCATGGCTTTGCTCCCTTGGTAGCCCTTCCGCAGCAACACTTGTTGCAGACGGAAATCCTGTTGCATATGGATCGGCGTAGCGTTTGGGTGAATTCAGCCAACTGCGCGGAATGCGCGGTTGTTGCCAAAATGGCCGCATCGTTACCGCCTGCGTCGTGGGCGCGTGAGTCTGTTCTCGGACAAGCAGGGAACTCCGCTTGGCGTACTTACGAGCGCGACGATGTGTCTTGCTGCCAACGGTCAGTGCCCGTTTGTGCCGCAATTTTGCCTCGTTCTATGCGTTCAAGCCATTTCGTAAACGCCCAGACCGCGAATGACGGCCAACGATGTGGCAGCGGAAGGAGCGCGCGCGCGACGACGCGGAATGTTCCGCTCGCGGCGTGCTGATCGCGCCGAAGCGGGAGAATCGCTTCGAGTTCACGCGCGCCTTCACGCTTGCGTGCGCTCACTCCGCGCAGCGCGGCGTAGGTTCTTGGGACTCGCACGATTGAGTAGGAGCCGAGCAAAGTCTTGCGTTCACTCGCCGCAAAGTGGCGCTCCACGAAACTGTCGTCAGCGATGATGTTGGGGAACTCCCCCCATCGGGCACGGCTTTCTGCGTTTACGCAATAGGTACCGCTGCCGTTGGGCGCGGTGGTCAAGTGATATGGATTGAAGCGATCGGCATCGTAAAAGCAGCGCGACAGAAAATCGCTGCGCGCGGC
>QWPU01000083.1 GCA_003671065.1 Planctomycetota bacterium
GATCAAGCATTTCACGGAACACGCGATTGAGCGCCTCTTGCCGCCTGCGTGCCACGCTCAGCGCTGATTCTGGTTGCTCTGAACCCCAAAATGCAATGCACAATTTTGACAAAATACCGTCGTAGCCGAGATCAGGAAAATTGGTCTGCAGTAACTCGGCTTCCACGGTGAGAATCGTGCCCGCGGCGCGATAAGCGCCCGCAGAGAGGCAGAGATCCGCGAGGTCCATCGCGGCAGCGCCACGCGTTGGATTGGCAAGCAGCGCCGCGCGCAATGCCGTGGCCTCCTCAACGGCGCTCGTCGCACGCACGCGAAAGTAACCCGCAGCAACCTCGGCAGCCTCAGGGAAATGCGGATCGAGGTCGAGCGCGTGGAGCAGCTCGCGTTCAAACCCCTCAGGGTCACCGCTTTGACGCAACAGCACTGCGCAGTCGAAGGCAAGACGCGCCGCGACTCCACTGCCAATCTTCTGTATTGATTCTGGCGTCAACAATATCTCGATCGCCGCGATGCGCTCTTGCACCGTTTGCTTTGCTTCAACTTTGCGAAGCAGGCGACGCAATCGCATGACCTCGTCGTCTGGTTCGAGTTGATTGATGCGTGTGAGCGCGGTGGTCACCAACGCGACCGCGTCGTCATCGCCGTCCTCCATAGTGACGGCGTAATCGAGCGCAAGGCGCCACAAGTTCGGATCGTCAGGCGAAATCGCAAGCGCCACTTCGAGCAGCGTCTTGCCGCTCTCGAGCATGCCGATGAACACATACTCGCGTTGAAGCATGCTGCGCGTGCGCTGGGCGAAGTTGCGCCCGAGGCGCTCCCGATAGAGGGCCTTGACCGCGTCACTCGGCGGCACTGCGGCGGGGCGTGTGGCAGGGTTCGGGTCCGTCACAGTGGCTTGCGCGACCACGGGTGCTGACTCTTGCGCTGCCGTGACCTGCCAAGGAAACGGCGCCAACAACAGCATGGCGGCGAGCGAAACACGAGTGGGGCTTGCAATCAAACGCATAGAAGTCCATTCATCGGCATCTTGACCACTCGCAATAGAGCAGGAAACCGCCGAGATGCGCGCTTGCCTGACCTGTCTTCCTGACCCGTCTTCATTGACAGTCTGCCCCTGTTGGATTAGCGTCTGCGTCCCTGCAGTTGCGGCAAACGCCACAGTCCAACGGGAACATAGTGCGGCTGCAGTTTTCTTGGCTCTGCAGCCATCCCCAACCGACTCTGCCGACTGCTCAAGCGAACGCTGACGAGAACCGATCGATGACCTCGCGACTGCTGCTAACCTCCCATTCGTCCGCACTGCCGATGACACTGCCGAAGACACTGCCATCCATGCTGCGGGTGCCCCTCCTCGCTCTTTGCCTCTCAAGCGCAGCGTTTGGTCAAACGACCCCTGGGACCGCAACGCTTGACCGGGCGATCATTGCGTCCACAAGTCAGCTCACTCCTGCGCAACGGACCGCGCTTTCGGCGTATGCCGCGAAACAACTACAAGTGCTGAGCACGAGCACCGACGGCGAGGAACTCGAAGATGCGCGTTGGGAGTTGGTGAGTCCGGCCCGTGACCCCGGCGCGACTACGACATTTCGCAAGGCGTATGCGTCAGTGCTTGTTGTTGAACTCGCGCCAATTGTGAAGGGTACAGACCTTCGCCGCGCGATCAACGCCATGCAGGTCCTTCGCTTTACGCGCAATCCTGATGGTCTTGATGTGATCCTAGAGCGCGTGTCGATCGCGACCGAACCTGATGCAGGCAAGCGCATCGCTGCGAGCAGTCTCGTCGCTGATTCGTTTGAAGATCTCGACGCGAACAACGCCTACTACGAATCAGCTGCGCGTCGTCTCCGTGATGCGGCTGCGATTGAAACTGACTGGATGGCGCTGCAACAGAAACTCAACGCGCTGGGTGCTGCTGCTCGACGCAAAGACTTGCCCGCAGAGAACGCGCGCACCGTTCGTCGCTCCCAGGTTGAGGCGATTGCGTTGGTTGCGAAGAGCGCAAAAGCGTCGCAATCGGCTGATATGCGCGTGCTCGCGATGCAACGCGTGCTCATTGGTTTGCGCAACGATTTACTGGTGATGCCAGCAGCTGATCGCGCACTGCTCGCGAAGTCGCTCGTGCCTGCGCTCGTTGATTTGCTCGCTGCAGCTAACGCGCAGTGGAACGCTGCGCGCACTTCGAAGGATCTCACTGCGTCGTATGGTTCGATGGTGAACTCATGCGAAGTGATCCTGCGTCTGCTTGATCGTGTTGAACGACCAGCGGCCTACGCGGGCAGCAAGTCTGATGCAGAGTCACGCGTGCTCGCCACCACCTGGGACGCGAATGAAACAACGAAATTTGGCGACGAAGTGAAGCGCTGGACCAGCGTCGCCTCGGCAACCCCCTACAAGAACTGAGCATCGCGCGCGTGCGCCTCTTCGCACCGCTCCTCCTCATCGTTCTCGCACTTGCTGCGAGCGTGTCGTTCGATCGACCGCTGCCGCCTGCTGATCTCGTCATCATTGAACGCTCTGATTGCTACACGCTTGATCCGCAACGGATGAGCTACCAGCATGAACTTCGCCGCGCTCGCGTGCTGTATGAAACGCTGGTGAATCTGCGCGCGTCGGACTGCGCGATTATTCCTGGTGTGGCGGAGCGTTGGGAGTGCTCGGCGGACAAACTCGTATGGACCTTTCATCTGCGCGCCAACGCGAAGTGGTCCAACGGTGATGTCGTCACGAGTGCTGATTTTGCCTACGCGTGGCGTCGCGCGATCATGCCTGATTCGGCGGCCGACTACTCGCAAATGTTCTTCGCGATCACCGGCGCCGAAGCGTTTTTCAAGGAACGCACGCGTGCACTTGCGGAGTATTCGGCGCGAGGAGTTCGTGAATCGCGCAGCATGACGAGCAGCGATGCCGAGGCGTTATGGCAAGCGACCGTTGCTGATTTCGAAACGCGTGTTGGCATCGCGACACCCGATGCGCAGACCTTCATCGTCACGCTCGAAAAACCGCTCGCGTACTTTCTCGATCTCTGCGCGTTTCCAACATTCGCGCCCGTGCACGCTGCAACGGTTGAGAAGTTCGTGTCGCTTGAAGCCACAACTGGACGCATCGTGCAACGCCACGATTGGACGAAGCCCGGCGAGATCGTCACCAACGGCGCGTATGTTCCAACTGTGTGGCGCTACAAGCGCGACATGCGTCTGATGGCGAATCCGCACTATTGGAATCGCGACGCCGTCATCGCTCAGAGCATTGAGTGCCGCACGATTGAGAATCCAAACACAGGCGTGCTGAGCTTTCAATCTGGTGGTGCCGATTGGCTCACTGATCTTGGACCTGAGTACAAGACCGAGATGCTCGGACAGCGTCGTGTGTACCTCGAGCACTATGCGCGCGACATCGAAGCGGGCCTTGCGCGCGGAGGCAATGTCGATGATGTCGTTGGAATGTTGCCGCCGCCAACCGAAGGCGAACGCCGCGATGTGCGCGGATTCAGCGCGTTTGGCACTGATTTCTTTAGTTTCAACTGTCGCGCGATGAGCGCGGGCGGCACTGCGAATCCGTTTGCTGATGCGCGAGTGCGTCGAGCGTTTGCATTGGCGGTGGACAAGCAGACGCTCATTGATCGCGTGACGCGGCTTGGTGAAACGGTTGCGAGCACGCTTGTGCCTCTCAACTCGATTCCTGGATATCCCGTGGTGCAAGGCCTCGGCTTTGATGTTGTGCGTGCGCGTGAGGAACTAGCGAGCGCGGGCTATCGCGATCGCAACAACGACGGCGTTGTCGAGAACAGCGCGGGCGAAAAATTTCCGACCGTCGACATTCTCTACTCCACCGCAAGCCCTCGCTATCAAAACCTCGCGCTTGCCATGCGTGACATGTTCAAGCGCGAGTTGCTCGTCGAAGCCGAGTGCCGAGGCAAAGACAGCAAACTCTACAAAGAAGATCTCAAGAAGGGCAACTTCATGATCGCGCGTGGTGGTTGGTATGGCGACTATGGCGATCCGACGACCTGGCTTGATCTACAGAAGACGGGCAACGGCAACAATGATCGCGGCTATTCGAATCCGAAGCTTGATGCGATGCTTGCCGACGCGGCGCTAGAGACTGATGCTGCGCAACGACTCATCAAACTCGCGGCGTGTGAAAAGTGGCTGTTTACCGAGGAAATGCCGCTGATTCCGCTGTGCACCTATGTCACTGTCTACATGTACGACCCGTCGCGCATTGGTGGAATGACTGAGCATCCGCGACTTGAGCAAGACTTGTCGATCATTGGACGCAAGACGGATCGCAAGACGGATCGCACGCGCGAGTCGCAACCATGAGCGTGGAGTCGACCTCTGTCGCCGCGCTTATTGTGCGTCGGCTCATCCAGTTGCCATTCATCGTGCTTGCCGTGTACACGCTGACCTTCGTGCTCGCGTGGAGTATTCCTGGCAACCCGTTGGAGAATCCAGAAGGTCGTCGACCGAGCGCAGAGATCGTCGAAGCGATGAAGCGTCAGTACAAACTCGATGATCCCGTCGCGTTCTACTTCGACTATCTCGGCAAAGCGTCAGGCGTGTCGTATGTCATCGGTCTGCACGATCGACCATTCGATCTCGGGCCTTCGCTCAAGCAACCCGATTGGAGCGTGAACGAAATTCTCTGGACGGGTCTTCCTGTGTCGATCACGCTCGGCATGAGCGCGATGCTCATTGCGCTCACTATCGGTGTATGCGCAGGAACCATCGGTGGATTGCGCCCTGGTTCATCTGCTGACTACGCGACGCAATTGCTCGCGATCCTCGGCATCAGTCTGCCGAGCTTCGTGATCGGCAGCGCGCTTCTCATGTTTTTCGCCGTGAAACTTGGGGTTTTCCCCGTTGGTGGTTGGGGCGGCATCAGTTACATCGTGCTGCCCGCAGTCACGCTGTCGCTGCCGTTTGCGGCCTACATCTCACGACTCGTGCGCTTTGGCATGATCGAAGAAATGGGCGCCGATCACATTCGCACCGCGCGCGCCAAGGGTCTGCCGCGTTGGAAGGTCGCGTTCAAACACGCGCTCAAGAATGCGTTCTTGCCAGTGCTGTCGTATCTCGGCCCAGCGACTGCGGTCGCGCTCACAGGATCATTCGTCGTCGAAAAAGTATTCGCAGTTCCCGGCATCGGTCAACACTTCGTCGACGGCGTCCTCGGCAAAGACATCACGCTGGTGATGGGCGTGGTGCTCGTGTACTCGACGCTCATGGTGGTGTTCAATCTCGCGGTCGATGTGCTCTATCGATTCGTGGATCCGCGGTTGGGATAGTGGGACGCTGAACAACCGTCATTTCGCGCCCACCATTCGTCGCGCGGATGGCACGCGAGGGTGTCCGCTGTTTGAGTACGCCGCGCAGTTGAACTTCCACTCGTATGACGGACACTCCAGTCGACAGGATTGCTCACGCCCAGAAGGAGCGTGTTTCATGTCCACGATGTGAGTTACCTCCGTGAGTTTCGAGAGTCTGCCGTCGGTCTGGTGCCGTCCTCGATTGGCGTGCTGACTATTGGGTGTGATTGGGTGTAAAATTGGTCACTTTCGACTAGATCGGGTGTCATTGGGTGTATCCTTGGGTGTATCCTTGGGTGAATGATCGAAGTCGGACCCATTTTCGCCTCTCACGGGCAGCTGAAACTGATCGCTCGGATCGACGAATTCAGAGGAGCGTGGAGGTCGCTTGGATCACTCGCGCCGGATCGGCTTAGGTCGCTTCGGCGGGTCGCGACGATCGAAAGCATCGCGTCATCAACTCGGATTGAGGGCAGCAAACTCACCGACCGTGAAGTCGAAGCGCTTCTCTCTCAACTGCAAGTCACTTCCTTCGCATCGCGAGATGAACAAGAGGTCGCTGGTTACGCCACTGCGATGGAGTTGGCGCTCTCATCGTGGCAGCACATTCCGTTCACAGAAAATCACATCAAACAACTCCATCGCGACCTCCTGAAGTTCAGCGAGAAGGACGCGCGCCACCGTGCAAACTACAAGACCACTCCAAGCAGCGTCGTGGCATTTGACGCGCAAGGCAAGCACATTGGTGTCATTTTCGAAACCGCGACACCGTTCGAGACACCTCTGCGGATGAAAGAACTCGTGAAGTGGGTCGCTGATGCACGAGCCGCCGACACGCTCCACCCGCTCTTCATCATCGCGATTTGGAATGTGATCTTCCTCGAGATCCATCCATTCCAGGATGGCAACGGTCGGCTCTCGCGCATTCTCACGACGCTGCTGATGCTCCAGTCGGGCTATGCGTTTGTTCCGTACAGCTCGCTCGAAAGCGTGATCGAACGAAACAAGGAGGCGTACTACCTCGCACTTCGTCGCACGCAATTGACAATTCACAGTCCGTCACCCGACTGGCATCCGTGGATCGATTTCTTCCTTCGATCAGTCGCGACGCAAGTCGGAAATCTCGAAACGAAACTCGAACTTGAACGCATCGTGCTCGCCGCGCTTCCGACGCATTCGCTCGCCATCGTCGATTTCGCTCGCAATCATGGAAGGGTGACGATGGCTGAAGCGATTCGACTGACGGGCGCGAGCCGCAACACGCTCAAGATGCACTTTCGATCGCTCACGGCGGGTGGAACCCTCGTGCAGCGAGGTCGTGCTCGTGGCGCGTGGTACGAGTTGGGACAGGCGCTGCTCAGCGAGCCGGCGAAACGCGCAGAGTGATTCAGGGGATGTTGAGTCTGCCGTTTGCGGCGTACATCTCACGACTCGTGCGCGCTGGAAAGTCACGTTCAAACACGCGCTCACTTCACAGTCGTGGAAAGTTTCGCGGCAATGCGATCGATGAGTACGCGCTCAAGGCGTTCATCGCGTGCAATCGGGGTCCAATTTGAACGATCACGCGGCGCAAGCGGATCATCCTTCGTTGTGACATCAGTTGAGAAGCGTCCGAGCGAACGCGTGTACGCGGGGCCTTGATATCCAGGACGAAACTGTCGCTCGACACTCACCGACACGCGCAACTCAAGGTCGCCGATGGCGTTGGGAATATCAGTGCCCGTTCCGCGCGAACTTCCCGGAAGCACAGGGCCCGCAAGCGGCGCGGTACCTTCGGGCGCGAGCGGACGAAATCCTACTTCGATGAATTCGAAATGCGCTCGACGACGCTCGAAACCAAATGTCGCCTCCACCACATCCGCCGCGGTGAGATCTTGCCACCCCCATGGTTCCATCACTGAACCCGCGGACTTGACGCCCGTGTCGATCGAACCAGCGCGGCGATCGAGGATCTGAGGCACAAGTCCTTCTTCCCGAGAGACCTCGCAAGCCGCATCAAACGCCAGTTCGTAACTCCCTCGCTCAACCGTGATGAAGCCGAGACCCGTTGGTTCGTGCGCGCAGCCCGAGATCACGGCCAGTGTGGTGAGAATGCCGGCGGCAACGCTGATTCGGAGCATGGGCGCAAGTGTTGCGAGGCACGGGTCCGATACCACGCTCATGGTGCTTCGAGGCAGCGGAAGTTTCGCTCCGCGATCTTGGTTTCACTTTGGTTTCGAACAAACGCTTGCGTCGAGTCGAGCCGATTGTACTCTGCAATGAGGCACGATCGCACCGTTTTTCGGAACGCGACGCGTGCCTCGTGCGAAGTGTTTGCACGCGAAGTTCCCTGAAGACTGATCGCAAGACTGATCCCAAGCTGAAGATTCCCATGAAGATCCGAACGAGCCAAAGTTTTACTGCACTTCCAACCTCGCGCGTTGCACGCATCGGTGCGATCCACCGCGGAGTGCTCGTCGCCGTGGCCCTCCTCGGCGCAAGCGCGCTGGTCGGCACTGTCGTCGCGCGTGGAACTGGGCAAACACAGCTTCCGACTACGTTCGCTGACTATGTGCAACCAGGGACCCAGCCGAATCCTGACAGCGCAGTGTTCACTCCGATCTACTCGGCGCAGAACTGCACCTTCTGCCACTCCGATTACGGCAACGAAGTCGCGCCATACGACTCGTGGGTCACCAGCCTCATGGGTCAAAGCGCGCGCGATCCTGTGTGGCACGCTGCACTCACCATTGCCAATCAAGATGCGAATGTGTCGGGCGAGTTCTGCATTCGCTGCCACGCGCCTGCTGGCTGGCTCGGTGGACGCTCAACATCTGGCACGCTTGCTGAACTTCAAGGCGAAGACTTCGATGGCATCAATTGCCACTTCTGCCATCGTGTTGTGAATCCCACAATCGGCACTGAAAGCGCGGTGGGATACCCAGGCGATCCAGTCGCGCCTGATGTTCCGATCATCAGCGCGCTCGCAAAGCAAGGCCTCGTTCCCAATGGTGCTGGCAACAGCCGCTATGTCGTTGACCCTGCCGACAATCGTCGCGGACCGTTCAGCGATGTGCCACAAAATCTCCACGGCGGTGAAGTAAAACTCATCACCTCGCCATATCACCGCTCGAGCGAATTCTGCGGCACCTGCCACGATGTGAGCGGACCAACCTACTCCAAGAACAAGAAGGGCGAGTATGTCCTCAATGCGCTCAACGCGCCGCATCCAACGCAAGATCTTTCCAACATGTTTCCTGAGCAACGCACCTACAGCGAATGGCTCAACAGTTCGTATGTGAACGGCGTGCAATATGCAGATCATCGGTACGGCGGAAACACTGTTGATGGCGTGGTGTCGAGTTGCCAAGACTGCCACATGCCAAAGGTCATCGCAGGTGGTTGCGTGTTCTACGAGTACGGCGATCCGTGGTTCGTGCGCACTGATATGCCGCAGCACTCGTTTGCAGGCGCGAATACATGGGTTGTGCAGGGTATTCGCAACATCGTTGGTGCAGAAGAAGCGGACGCGCTTGGCATGACGCAAGAGCGCATTGACATGTCCGCTGCACGCACAGTTCAAATGTTGCAGAACGCGTCGGACATGACGCTGACGCAAAAGGGGAATGAACTCAAGGTTCGTATCACCAATGAATCGGGCCACAAACTTCCAACGGGGTACCCTGAAGGTCGTCGCATGTGGGTGAATGTGAAGTTCACCAACGCGAAGGGCACAGTCATTGCGGAGCGTGGCGCGTACAACAGCGCGACTGCAGCGCTCACCACTGTCGACACGAAGGTGTATCAAGCGAAGCAAGGCATCACCTCAGCGATCTCCGCGCTCACGGGGTTGCCAGCGGGACCTGGATTCCATCTGGCGCTTGCAAACAAGGTGTTTTTCGACAATCGCATTCCAGCGCGCGGGTTTACCAACGCGGCGTACAGCTCAATTGGCGCGGGGCCAGTTGGCTACACCTACGCCGACGGCCAACACTGGGACGACACGCTGTTCCCGATTCCCAGTGGAGCCGCAAGCGCAACAGTCACGCTGTACTTTCAAACTTCGACGAAGGAATACATGGAGTTCTTGCGTGATGCAAATGTCACCGACACCTACGGTCAAACTGCATACGACGCGTGGGTTGGCGCGGGCAAGAGCGCGCCTGTTGCGATGGATGCTGCCGTGCTGAATTTTGCGTCAGGCAATCCTGCGGATCTCAACAATGATGGCTCTGTGGACGCGACTGATCTCTCGATCCTTCTCAGCAACTGGGGCGGATCTGGTATCGGCGACATCGACAACAGCGGAACGGTAGAAGCTGGTGATCTCGCAACGCTGCTTGGCGCGTGGGGCTGAGTAGATGGATGATTAGATGGTTGAGTAGATGGGACTGAGTGCATTTCATACGATGCGCGCCCCGTGCAGACGCTCACCGACATTCGCGCCATGCTTGCCGCTCATGGCATGACACCGAAGCATCGCTACGGACAGAACTTTCTCACGGATCAAAATCTACTCCGCAAACTCGTTGACGCGAGCGGGATCAGTCCAACGAGCGTTGTGCTTGAAATCGGTCCAGGCACAGGCACGATGAGCGAAGAGATCCTTCTGCGCGGCGCAGAGCTGATCGCAATTGAACTTGACCGCGACATGAGCGCGCTCCTTCGCGAGCACTTCGCAAGAGAGCCCCGCTTCACGCTGATCGAAGGCGATTGCCTCGACGGCAAACGCGCGCTCAACGCAGACGCGCTCAAGAAACTCAACGGCCGCGCCTTCACACTCGTTGCAAATCTTCCCTACCAAGCGGCGAGTCCCGTGATGGCGAATTGCGCGGCGATGCCTCAATGCCTCGGTCAATTCGTCACGATCCAGCGCGAAGTAGGCGACCGTCTTCGCGCACAAGCAGGAAGTGGCGAGTACGGCCCGCTCACGATTGTCGTGCAAGCCTTTGCGGAGGTTGAACAACTGGCCGTCCTCGCGCCAGGCTGCTTCTGGCCGCCGCCTGAAGTGACGAGCGCAATGCTTGCGATACGGCCGCGCGCGACAGCGGCAATCGCGCACGCCGAAGTCGATGCATTCGGCGCATTCATTCACACACTGTTTTCCAAACGCCGCAAACAACTCGGCGCAATCCTCGGCCGAAATCGAGCATGGCCCGAGGGTATTGATCCAAACGCAAGGCCAGAAACGCTGGCAATCACGGACCTCGTCCGACTCTGGCGCGCGGGGTGAGCTCACCTCACCACGTATACACCACTCGATACGTAATCACCTTCG
>QWPU01000084.1 GCA_003671065.1 Planctomycetota bacterium
CGGTTGGCACCAGCACCAACAGCATGATCATGCTTGGACTTGCGTTGAGTAACGCGTTGGTCGCGCTCGCGGGTTCGCTCTTTGCGCAAATGCAATCATTTGCCGATGCGCAGATGGGTATTGGCATGATCGTGATGGGGCTTGCGAGCGTCATCCTTGGACTCACGCTTATAGGGAACTCACGAAATGTTGCGCTTGCGGTGATTGGTGCCGTCATGGGAGCGGTGCTGTTTCGATTGCTGGTTGCGATTGCGTTGCGCATGGGGCTTGATGCGAACGACCTCAAGTTGATCACGGCGGTGGTCGTGCTCACGGCGATCGTTGCGCCTGAATCAATCACGAAGTTCCTTCGAAGGCGAGGCGCGCATGCTGCGTCTTGACTCGGTGCGTAAGACATTCAATCCAGGCACTGCTAACGAAGTGCGTGCGCTCGGCGGCGTGACACTCGAGTTTGCGAGCGGATCATTCACGGTGGTCATCGGCACCAACGGTTCGGGAAAAAGTACTCTCCAGGCCGCGATTTCTGGTGCTTTTGAGTTGGATGCGGGAACGGTGTCGGTGGATGGCATTGCCATCACGCGTTGGCCTGAGTATCGCCGCGCGCATCTGATTGGCCGAGTCTTTCAAGATCCGTTTGCGGGAACTGCGCCTGAATTGACGGTCGCGGAAAATCTTGCGCTCGCGTCAAAACGCGGGCAGTGGCGAACGCTTACGCCGCTGCTGCGTGGTGCAAAGCGAGGCGTCTGGCGCGACTTGCTCTCGCGCATTGGACTTGGACTTGAAGATCGACTTGATGATCCGATTGGTCTGCTCTCAGGTGGTCAGCGACAATCGATCACACTGCTGATGGCGACGCTGACGAATCCGAAAGTTTTGCTGCTCGACGAACACACCGCTGCGCTCGATCCGCGTAGCGCGGAACTCGTGATTCGCTTGACGACGAGTTTGGTCGCTGAATCGGCGAGCAAAGCGCGTTGCACGACGATCATGGTGACGCACTCGATGCAACAAGCGGCGACGCTTGGAGATCGACTGATCGCGATGCATCGTGGTCGTGTGTATCTCGATGTGAGCGGCGCAGAGAAAAAGAAACTCACTGAAACTGAGTTGCTTGGGCTGTTCAGTCAGATGCGCCGCGATGATCGCTTCGATGATGAGGCGTGTGCGCTCGTGATGAATCAGTATCGCTGATGCGCACTACTCAACCGCGACATCGGGCCAGACGCGCGCAGCTTCGTCGGCGCGGTTTTGTGCAATGAGCGTTTCGCGCAGGAGTACTCGCACTTTGTTGCGCATCTTGTGCTTCTCACCAAGCCAATCGCGCACGAGGCCTTCGGCTTCGATGAGTTGAAGTTCGGCGTCTTCGGCGCGATTCAGGCGCAGCAACGCGTCACCTCGTTGCATCGCGAAGCGAATGGTCCAAGGGCTGTACTCGCGAGCATGCGCGCGTTGGATGACAAGCAGTGCTTCGAGTTCGGCGAGTGCAGTTTCCCACTGCTTCTGCTTGATGAGGCTGTCGACAAGCGCGCCGCGCGTTTGCGCAGTGAGCGACGCTTCGGCGCCAAGAATGCGGGTAGATCGTGCAACCGCGCGCGTGTACAACTTCGCCGCCTCGGCCATATTGCCGTCGCTCTCGGCGTCGAGCGCGAGCAAAATGAGGCAGTCGCTTGAAGTGTCAACATCATCGCGGCCTTCGACGATCGGCACCAATTCAGCAAGCCTTCGTCGAGCTTCAAGTTTCTTGTCAGCGCCGTCTTGCGCATCAAGCGCCCATGCTTGCAAGCAGCGGGCTTCAAGCGCGGTGCTGTGATCTGCCCCTGACGCGCGTGTTGAAGTGTCCTCGGCGATCTTCGCCCATGCTTCTGCTTGCACGACATCGCGTCCCGTTCCCTTCATCCAGTCGAAGGCGAGTTTGAGCGCGAGCGAAGCGGTGGCTGCGTGACTGTCACCGTTGACGAGCACGCTGAGCTCGTACGCGCTCCGTTCGATTTCACGCACGCTCGGCGCATCAACTGTCATGCCGAGTTTCTTCGCGGCAGGAATGAGCACTTCGCTCACACGCTGCGAGATGTCGCGTGCGCGCGTTGCTTCAGCTCGTTGTTGTTGCGCGTACAGCACGGAACCAACGGCAAGCCCAACGAGCGCGACAAGCGCAAGTCCAAGTGCGCTAGCAAGCGCAGGCTCGCGCCGAACCCACGCGCGGATTTTTCGCAAGCGTCCAGGGGGGCGCGCAAGCACTGGTTCACCTGCGAGGAAACGCCCTAGATCTGCCGCGAGATCGGCTGCAGTCGCGTAGCGCGAGTCGCGTTCGCGCGCGCAACTCATCGCGACTATCGCGTCGAGGTCGCGTGGAATCTCTGGTTTCACCGAGGAAACACGAGGAATCTCGCGATCAGCGACTACGAGAATCGCGCCGTGAATCGACACATTCGACAACTCTCTCGGCTGCCGATCGGTGAGCAACTCAAACAACATCGCGCCGAGCGCAAACACATCGGCGCGCACATCAACCGCGCGCGGATCGCCCGCACATTGCTCGGGACTCATGTAGACGAGCGTGCCGATGATCTCGCCAGTTTCAGTCGCAAGCGAACGACCATCTTCGCCGCCGATGGCGCGAGCGAGACCGAAGTCGATGACCTTCACGCAGCCATCGAGACCAACGAGCACATTCGACGGCTTGAGATCGCGATGGAGAATGCCGCGCGAGTGCGCGTGCGCAACGGCGTCGCACACTTCGCGCATGAGTCGCAAGCGCGCCGATTGATCGAGCCCTTGCGCACGCGCAAACTCAACGAGACTTGCAGCATCGACAATGAACTCAGTCGCCAGCCATGCAACGCGCGTCTCTTCATCGAATCCCGCTGCGAACACGGTCGCGATGTGCGGATGCGACAACACCGCCATGTGCTCGGCTTCGAGTTCGAAGCGCCGACGCACTTTCGAGCCAGCGAGTTCTGGCCGCAGCGATTTGAACGCGACTTCACGCGCAGGCCGCGCTTGTTGCGCGCGATAGATCGCTCCGCTTCCGCCTTGACCAATGAGTTGGGCAATGGTGAAACCACTAATCGTTCGACCTGTGAGAATGCCCGCTTGGGCGATACCCGCCGCAACGCGCACGCTGGCGAGTGCGTCCAGACCAACGATCTGTTCATCGTCGCCGTTACTTGCATCAGCGGTCAGCAGCAACGTGAGTCGCGCCGCAAGATCAGGATGCTTCGCAGCAAGTCGCGAGATGAATCGCTCGCGCCCACTTGGCGCAAGTCCCACTGCTTCCATGAACGCCGACTCGAGCGACGGTTTGCTAGAAGCCTCGCTCACTTGTCGTCGCCTCGCGTCAGGCGATCACGAATAAACGCGCGACCAAAGCGACTGTAGTGATCGACTTGCTCCTCCGTCAGCTCAAGCGCCGCGGACACCTGCGCCTGCGTCATGCTGAATTGGTAGCGCAATCGCAACACGGTCGCGCTGATCGGTGACTCCGCTTCAAGCTTTCCAAAGAGCAGCAGTAGTTCAAGCGCGTCCGCACGAGGCGCCGCACCAATGCCGTTGGCATCACTGCGCAACGCGTCCTTGAGCAGCACCACGCTCTCCGTCACGAAAGCGACATGCTTGTTCTGCGTGCGCATGGCGCGAGCGGTATCAATGAGGAACTGTTCCATCGCGCGCGCAACGGCTCCAAAGAAGTGGCGCCGCGACTCCCAGGGTTCCTTCCGCTTGCCCGTGACCTTCAGGAACACTTCGCTCACGATCACCGAAGCCTCAAGGTCGTTCGCATTGGGCTCATTGCGCACGGCGTTGACCGCCATGGCGTGCACTTCGCGATGCACCGTAGTCCAAACTGCCGTCGCCGCCTCAACATCGCCATCCACGGCGCGATTGAGCAGGAGCGTGATGTCAGGACCTTGCATCGGTGAATCGTACATATCGACCATGCGCGTTCGGTGCAGCGACGCGCACGATTTTCCACGCAATAAGCGCGATAGGTACGACCGCGTCGGACACGCAGCCGCACATCACGCACGCCAAAGGAAGCAGCCGCAGCTGCGCCCGCTCTAACACGCGCCCGCTCCAAAACGACAATCGACTCCGCGGGAGCCGCGGAGTCGATTGTTGTATTACACAGGTTTCACAGACTAACTTTGCGGTATCCAGCCGCAACATCAGACTGGGTTCTGATTGGATTTCAGGTTCCGCGAACTCGCGTTCGCATCGTCCCTTGTCCCTCCTTCAGTACCCACCCTTCCTGTGCCATCCACATGCACCACGCGAAGTCAGCGGAACGAGAAGGCGCGCCCTGTCGTGCGCATCCCACTCTTAGTCATTGGCGCGTCCTGTCAAGGCAGCCAACAACAAACCCACTCACTCACGAGGCAGAGCGATCGCGACTTCCATCGCGGCGCCCAGCACGATTGGTTCGACTTTCGCTGACGCTCTCAGTTGATGAGTCCGCGGACGAAGGGGATTCGCAGCACGTTCGGCCTGAGTAAGACCGTCGCGAAGAACCAACTCCATCATCCCGTTTGTGCGGACCTCGTCTGAGACCATCTCAAAAGCCGTGGTTGAAGCCATTCCAATCTCTGCCATGCTTCGTTCTTCAACTGTTGCCATTGACGACGCAACTTCGGCGCCCGACCCATCAGCTGATCGCAGGAACGAACCTGCACCAAAGCCAAAGAGCAGCACGGGAAGACACGCACCAATCACAACAGTTCTTGCCACCTTTACGGTGGCATTTCGCACTACAGATCTCGCGTGTTTGGCACGAAATCCGGTCAGTGTTCTGGTCGTAGTCGCAGGGGTAGCGTCCACGGCAGAGCGGTCTGACCTCACTGTCAGGTTGCTCGATGCGCTGGCAAAAATGCCAGACAAATCAAGCTTGCCAACCGGTAAAAACCCATAGGGCTGCCGGTTAGGCGTTCCACGTTTCACAGACATGAGGGACTCTCTCTCCCTTTTCGAGGGTCCCTCCCTCCGGAGATAAATCTACCTCAAGACCGCGCCTTGTCCAAGAGGAAATCCAAAGAATCTCATTTTTACTTGCCTTCGTGGGACAGGCGTCGCAAGTGGGATAAACGGACCGCGACGGTTTGCGGAGCTCGCGAGCGATCAAAGTACTGGACAGGCGAGAATTTCGGAGAGGCAGTTCTGCGCGATTCATACAAAATGTCGTTGCGCCGAATCGCGGAACCGAGCTTGCATGCAACTGACCAGCTAGCGGAACGCGCTCGCCTACCGAGTTGTGGACAGGCAGGAATTCAGGTGATGCACTTCTGTGCGGACGAGGCGAAAGCGATCGCATCGCGCTAATTTGCTCATCCAAAAGCGAAAGGGGCGGCCCTTGCGGACCGCCCCCTCTTTCTCATGTTGTCACCCGTTACAGGTGTTCCTCCGCCCCTCGCTGGTCGGCTATTAACCGATGAGCGAGAGGACCTGTTGCGGCGCGCTGTTCGCGAGAGCAAGCGACTGGGTCGCTGCCTGCGACAGAATCTGTGCGCGTGTCATGTTGGCGGTTTCCGCGGCGAAATCTGTGTCGCGGATGGCGCTCTCTGCTGCCGTGGTGTTCTCGAGTGCGACGCCGAGGCTTGAGATCGTGGCGCCGACGACGTTCTTCTGGAACGCGCCAAGACGACCGCGGAGACTCGAAACCTGCTTAATCGCAGAGTCAATCACATTCTGTGCTTGCGAGAGATCACCGTTCTGAACATTGGCGAGACCACCCGACTTGAGGTCGGAGAGGAAGCCAGTGGCCGAACCACCGAGGTTACCCGTGGTGACGGTTTCGATACCGAGTGAGACCTTACCTGCGAGGTTGACGCTTGGAGCGAGGTTGAAGTTCGCACCACCGCCAGTGATGTTGAATGTCGAGGACTGACCAGCCACGTTGAGCGCGCTGGTACCGTCGATCGTCACACTCACATCGAAACCATCGCTTGAGACGCGAGCAGTCAGGCCGTCCGTAGTGGCCTGAGTACCGTTGATCAGGACGGTGGCGTTGCGGCCGTAGTCCTTGAGATCAGCGACGCCAAGTGCCGACGCTGCCGTCGAGAAGATGAAGTCGGTGGCACCCTGGTTCTGAAGTTCCTTCACACGAACGAACGAATCTGCACCGTAATCAGTCGAGCGGATCTCGATACGAGCAGCGTCGGATGCAGTCTGAATCGCGCTCACGCCGAGCGCATCGGTGAAGCTGTTCACTGCAGCGAGCATGTTGGCTTGCGATGTTCCCGACGCAAAGGTGAACTGCTGCACACCCTTGGTACCCGTGATTTCGAACGAAACTTCGCCCGAACCACCGTTACCGAAGGTTGCACCAGTTGACATATACACTGCACCTGTCTGAGCGGACGTGAGCACGGTGATGGTCACTGCGCGGGCTGCACCCGAGTCAGAAAGCTTGGCTGCGTTCACCGTCACATCGGTGAGCGACGCGGCCTGACCACTGACCGTGTAGTCAAAGTTACCGTTGAGCAGCTTCGTACCTTGGAAGCTGGTGGCATTCGCAATTCGGTCGATCGTTTGAAGGATCGAGTCGACTTGGAGCTGATTTGCATCGCGCTCTTCTTGCGAAACGCCTGCCTCGTTGGCCGTTGCGCCGACGAGTCCCTGGAGTTCAACAAGCATGTTCGAAACTTCCTGGAGACCACCTTCAGCAACGTTGACAACTTGGTCAGCGCGCTCAGAGTTCTTGATGGCGCTGCCGATAGCAGCCTTCTCGGCGCGGAGATTCTCCGACGCGATCAGACCTGCTGGATCGTCTGCACCACGATTGATGCGAAGACCTGTTGAAAGACGCTGAAGACTGTTGGCCAAACCCTTGTTCTGGCCGCCCAGCACGCGCTGAGCAATAAGTGACGGAATGTTCTGATTGATACGACTCATGACGACTGTCCTCCGTGATGTGCCGGGTTGTCCGGCGTTGTGTGTCTCGACCGCCCCCGCCTTGGGGCGCTCGCGCCCACCGCGATAGCAGGTGGTCTGCTCGGACCCGCTCAGTCCTCTGAACGGTCCGAAAGAAATTGGATGGTGCTCCGCACCGAGAAACGAGTCGAGACTGAGGCTCCCGACGGGCATGAGATCGGAGGAGTTGGCAAGCGACTTCACCGCAGGAGCACATTTCCTGCGTGTTTGATGTAACTCTCGCGCGGACGGGGCAAAAACCGCATGTTTCTGGGTGGATCTGACGCTGCAAAGCGGACTGCAACAGAGTTCTTGGCTCTAACGGGCACTCGGTGTTGACACGAATCCACGAAAAATCAAACCGCCCGGCGTGAACCGGGCGGTTTGGAAGGGTTGGATCGATCACGCGGCGTTCCTGCCGCGCTCTACTCAAGACTTACTGAAGCAACTGAAGCACATTCTGCGCACTCGAATTTGCAGTCGCCAAGACTGATGTACCTGCTTGCTGAAGAATCTGCGCACGAGTCATCGCCGCGGTTTCTGCTGCGAAGTCGGTATCGCGGATCTTTGACTCACTTAGGTGATGTTCTCAAGACCAATCTGAAGACTGCGCGAATTCGTCTGCAGCGTATTGCGTTCGAAAGCGCCGAGACGACCTCGAAGCAACGACACTTCCGCAATCGCGGCGTCTAGCACTTCACTTGCTTCCGCGTTACGACCTTGCACAAGCGAGTTGGTCTGCCCACTCTTGATGCTGTCAAGGAAGAAGCGCGCACCAGCGATTGATGTGCCGCCAATGCGGCTTGCAGCAACCGACTGAATGCCGATACCGACTTGCTGCGTGGTGGTGATCGATGGTCCGAGTTGGAACATCGCGCCTCCACCAGTAATGTTGAACGACGACGGCGTACCTGTGACCGCCGTTGCGAACGCTTCCGAGAGATCAACATCAATTGCGAGTGCTGGCGTGTTGAGCGAAACGGATGTGCCGTTACCCGTAGCCAGTGCGCCGTTGATGATCGCGCTCACATTACGACCCGTATCGCGCTGCGTGGCCGAGCCACCTGGTGCCGAGTAGGTGTTGAAGAACGCGCCGCCTGAACCGATCTTGCGCACACTCACGAAGGCATCGCTGCCATAGTCGATTGAGTTGAAGTACAAGCCCGAGAGCTGACTCGCGCTGTTACGCAGACCTGCACTGATGCCTGTGGTGTCGCGGACCGTGTTCACTGCGGCAAGCACGGCGCTGAGGGCGGTACCTGACACGAAGGTGAGTGTCTGCACACCGAGTTGACCAGCGATTTCAAGCGTCACGCTTGACGCCAACGCGCCAGTCGGTGCCGAGAGAAACAGCGCGCCTGTTTGCGCCGACTGCGTGACTTCCACGCTCACCGACACCGATGAGTTGGTGCCAAACTGCACGCCGTGAATGCTGGCGCCAGCGATGTCGTTGGAATTCATGCCGCTCGTGAGATACTCAAGCGAGCCGTTGAGCAACTGTAATCCTGCAAAGCTTGCAGTGTTCGAAATGCGCGTGATCGATTCGATCGCGCTGTCCACTTCCAACTGGTTCGCTTCGATTTCCTGTTCGCTGATACCACCTGTGTTCGCGCTGTTGACCACGAGACTCTTGATCGAATTCAAGAGATCGGCGACTTCAGCGAGATAGCCTTCCGTCGTCGCGATGACACTACTCGCGCGTTCGGAGTTCTCGATGGCCTGGCCGATGCCCTTCATCTCCGAGCGCAGCCGCTCGCTCACGATCAAACCTGCAGGATCGTCCGCACCACGATTGATGCGCAGACCTGTTGAGAGGCGTTGAAGGCGAGTAGAGAGATCCGTGTTTGAACGACTGAGGTTGTTCTGAGCGATGAGCGACGGGACGTTTGTGTTAATGCGAGCCATGGCAATCCTCCTTGACTGAGAGGCCCGAGAAACTGGAGAACACGCGTTCTCCAGCCACGAATCAGGCGGTTTCGCGCCTATCCGTTTGGTTTGCCGCGAGCTTCGCGGCTGCAGGTAGGACCGTCCCACCTGTCACAGACTTTCCGGCGCGTGCACTTCCGCGCGGCCGGAACGAACCGAGCTCACCGCGAAATGCCGCGGCTTGCAGGTTCTCATTTCGAATCGCGTCGTACACCTCTTTGCGGTGCACCGACACTGTCGCGGGGGCTTTGATGCCGATCCGCACTTTGTCACCTCGAATGTCAACGATCGTGAGTTCGACGTCATCGCCGATCATGATCGTTTCGTCTCGTTGTCTGGAGAGCACCAGCATGAGCGGGCTCCTTCCTTGTGGGCTTCCGTGCCCGTTAAAGTCCATCCTGAAAAGTTCATCCTGAAAAGTTCATCCTTGAATTCGTCCGCGTCCGCGTGGCACGAATGCCAACGCTTCAACGAAACACCTCAGCCGTCACTAGCTCAGGCGATCTTCGCGGTCGCTGCTTCAGCGAGCTTCACCAGCTCGTGGCGCGTCGACCATCGTTTTTCTGCGAGCACCAGTTGCATGGACTTGTGATTCGTAGGATTGACTACGAGCGGTCCTTGCAGATTGGCAGTGAGCGAGTGATCGCGTTTATTCACAATCACAAACACTTGTGCATCATCAGTTGCACCAAGACCAAGTTCTTCCATCTGCTCTTTGCGGATGTTGGCCTGGTAGTCAGGCAACCACAACGCAGGATCAGTGACCACGAACGCAAGGTCGGCGCTCTCGGTTGACTGCAACCAGAAGAAGACACCGTTCTCATCGGGCTGCAGAAGCGCGAAGGTGCGATAGCTCGAAAAGCCCAGCAATCCAGCAGGGAATTCCAGGATACGAGAGTCGTCGATTTCGACGGCGCCGAAGCGCGTGGTCTGAATCAGCATGTGAATACTCCATCGGCCAGTTCCAATCCTTGGAGTCTGGCATCCATGCCAGACGGGTTCCATCCCTTGCCACTGCGAGAGGCCGCGCCTCGAAGTGGTTTCCGCATACTGCGGATCAGTCGTTTGAATGCGTCTGAAAATTCTGACTATCTGTTGTGACACTTCTAGCGAAGGAAGTCGAGCAGACTGAGGTTCACTGCACGCGATGCACCCGCAAGGCCGGCTTCAAGCTGTTGCTGGAGGCTGGCAAACTGAGTGGCCGCTTGTGTGAAGTCGAGGTCCTGAATACTTGATCGCAATGCCATGTCTTGAATACTGAGCTCTTCTTCTCGCGCGGTCGCTTCAGCGATTCGCCGCGAGCGGACTCCAACATCTGCACGCGCTTCTGTCGCGCGACCGAGGTCAGCTTCCAACTTGCCAGTCGCAAACTCAATGCCACGCTCATCATTGAGCCTGAGAGCATCTCGCAGCGCCATAAGGTGCGAAAACACACTGTCGACGGCAACAGTTGCGCGATCAGTACCGATCAGAGTTGCCGTGTTTGAACTTGCGGCGATGCCCAGATCTGTTGCGGTGTTGCTGTTGTTGATGTTGGCAACGGTGGTTGTCGTGCCGACTGTGGAGTCCACAATTTCAATGCCGTTGCCCGTAGAGACGAGTTGCGCGCTGAACTCCGCAGGCGTGATGCCCGCGGCGGCTGCAGCGGCGTTCAGCGTGTCGAGCACTTCTTGCACCGTGAGGTCGCCGTCCATGTCAACTTCAAACGAGCGACCATCTTTGAGCGGG
>QWPU01000085.1 GCA_003671065.1 Planctomycetota bacterium
GCTATTTGTGGATTGGTTGCGCCGATAGCCGCGTGCCCGCCAACGAGATCATCGGACTTGCGCCAGGCGAAATTTTTGTGCATCGCAATGTTGCGAACCTCGTGGTGCATAGCGATTTGAATTGTCTGGCTGTGCTTGATTTTGCTGTGAATGTGCTGGGTGTTGAAGATGTGATTGTGTGCGGTCACTATGGCTGCGGTGGTGTGGCGGCCGCGCTTGAGCCGAGTGAAGGGCGCGTGGTCGATCACTGGATTCGTCATGTGCGCGACATTGCGAAGTTCTATTGCGATGAAGTGGAGCGCGAGCCGACGAAGGATTTGCAAGCGCGACGCTTGTGCGAACTCAATGTTGCAGTGCAAGTCGTGCATGTGCGCGAGTCGCCAGTGCTCCTTGCGGCGCGTACGCAGCGCGTGAAAGTGCACGGATGGATTTACGATGTTGGAGACGGACTCTTGCGCGATCTCACGCCAATGGTTGACGAAGTGAAGGCGCTAGAGCCGAGTTGCAGGCTGCGTTCGTGAGTGATCTCATGCAAGAGCGAGGACATTCCTCCGATCGCTTCCGCGTGATTGGAGTTGTCGGCGCAACAGGCATGATCGTCGCGTCGATGGTGGGCAGCGGCATCTTCGCGCTCACTGGAAGTTTCGGCGCATCGTGCGCTACGCCCGCAAATCTCATCATGCCGTGGATCATCGGCGGCGTGCTCGCGCTCTGCGGCGGACTCGCACTGGCTGAACTCGGCGCGATGATTCCGTGTTCAGGCGGCAGTATCCAATTCGCACGCCTCGCCTTCGGATCGACCACGGGTTACCTCACCGCGATGGTGACCATTCTCTCGGGCTACATTCTGTCGATCGCAGTCGTTGGCTTGTTTCTAGCTGAGTATGTCGACAATCTCTTCGCGGCTGATGTGTCGCTGCATGCGGTTGCTGTTGCTGCGATCGTGACGGCGTATCTCTCGCAAGTGCCTGGTTTACGCGCGGGATTTGCGTTCAATACTGCGCTGTCGATTGTGAAAGTTGCGTTCGTCGCAGGCTTTGTCGTCGTTGGTTTGTTCTGGCCTGTTGGCGAACGACTTGAATGCGCGCCTGTCGCTGCAGCAGATGCACCGAGTCTCTTCTCACCTGCTGTTGCGAACGCAACGCTTGCAGTGAGTTTCGCTTATCTCGGTTGGTCGACAGGCGCCGACATCGCAGGCGACATTCGCAATCCCGCGCGCACGGTGCCGCGCGCGATCATCACTTCGATCGCACTAGTGTTCGTGCTTTATCTCGGCGTGAATTTCGTCTACTTGCGCGTAATCGATCCAGCCGCGATGACCGATGGCGCAGGCGGCGGCATGAAGGCGATCGGTGCAGTGGCCGCGAAACTTCTCTTCGGCGAAACCATCGGCACGATGATGACCGCAGTCATTGCGCTCTTGCTCTTCTCGACAGTGACATCGGGCCTCATCACTGGCGCACGCATTCTCGAATCAATGGCGCACGCGCGTGAGATTCCCGCGTGGGTTGGGGTGCGGCGCGACAACGGCGTGCCACTGCGCGCGCTCAGTGTGATCGCGCTGCTCAGCCTCGTGTCGCTTGCGATTGGTTCGCTCGGCGACATCCTCAACATGCTCACCGTGCTGGTGAATGTGTTCTCCTCGCTCTCCGTCGCCGCCGTAATTGTGCTCCGTCAAACCATGCCAAACACCCCGCGACCGTTTCGCGTGCCGCTCTATCCCATCACCCCACTCGTGTATCTCGCGCTTGCGGCGTGGACCATCATCGCGAGCATTCAACAAGGCGGTTGGTATGCAGTGAACGCATCGCTCATCACGATTGCGGTCTTGCTCAGCTGCAGGTTTGTGCCCATCATGCTTCAAAGGAAATCAACATGAATCGACTCTTCCTTATCGCGAGCGTGTTCACGCTTACCGCATGCAATACCGCACAAAAACCCTTCGAACCAACCGCTAGTCAGGAGGCCGCGCCCGTGCACACTTTCGCGCTTCTCATGTACGAACACGGCGACTCGTGGCATCACTTGTCACCCGAAGCTCAGTCCGAACTCATGACGAAGTACAACGCGTGGGTGAAAGACTTGCAAGGTCGCGGCATCTTCAAAGATGGTTCGCCGATTGGTCGCGGCGGAGTGCGGATCGCCCTCGACGCGCACAATGTCCCCGACGCTGAGCCGCTTGATGTGAACGCGACCAGCCTCACTGGCTTCTTCATCATCGAAGTCAAAGACGCAGCAGAAGCTGAGCACATTGCTGCGACATGCCCAGCGTTGCTCCACGGCGAAACCGTGCATGTGAGACCTGTTGGACATGAGTGAGCGCTGCAATCACGCGCTGGCGTCTTCACTCTGATCGAAAGTGATCACACGCGGCGTCGCCACAATTGTGTCGTCGAGTTCAACTTCTTCGGCTGCCACGAGGTTGGCCAAGCGCTTTGCAGATGGCACCAAACGCCGTTCAAACGAACCAACTGCTTCGTTGAAGGACTTGTTGACTCCAGTGAGTTTGCCACTCACGCTGTTGATATGTTCCACGAAGAGTCCGATGCAATCTGCAAGTTTCTTCGCTTCCTTGCCGATTGCCTCTGCGTTCTCCGCAAGTTTCGCATTGCTCCAGTGCATGGCCACCGTGCGCAACAGCGCGAGAAGCGTGCTCGGTGTGACCACTAACACCTTCTTTTGCATCGCCTCTGGGTGAATGGACGGATCGGTTTCGAATGCCGCAGTGAACGCGCTCTCAATCGGGATGAAGAGCAAGGTGAATTCCACATCACCGGCGATGGCCTTTGCATACTCCTTCGCTGACAGCGCGCGAACATGAGTACGCAACGCATTGGCGTGTGCAACGCGAAAGTCCTTGCGTGCCGCGTCGGTGATCGTAGGGTTGATCGATTCCAAATACGCGTTCAACGGGACCTTCGAGTCGATGGCGATGCATCGAACACCTGGAAGCCGCACAATCATGTCAGGACGTAGCCGCCCTTCTTCGCCTTCAACACTCTGCTGCTCGGTGAAATGCACGCCAGCGGTCAAGCCCGCCATCTCAACAACCGTGCGCAGCGCGACTTCGCCCCACTGCCCGCGCTGACGATTGTCGCGCATCGCGCTCGTCAACAATTGCGCCGCGTTTGACGCACTCACCTGCAAATCGGCAATCTGTTTAAGTTGCTCGCCCAGCATCTTCGCGTCGCCTTCACGCCGTTCGCCGAGCGACTTCATCAACACTTCTTGCTTGACGAGTTGCTCCTTGAGGGGCGTGAGCGTGAGATCAATCGCCTTCTGCCGCGACTCAAGATCTTGCTGCGACAGTTTGCTGTGACCTTCGAATTGTTCCTTCGCCTGCTTGATGAGCGATTCAGCCGTGGCCTTCAAGACATCAGCGCCAGTTGCTTTGAACGCTTCCGTGAGCGCGATCTTCGACTCGTCAATCGCGCGACGAGTGTCCGCGAGCGCTTTCTCACCTGCACTGATGCGCTCTTCATTCGCGCGCAATTCCAGCTGCGTTTTGGCTCGTAGCGCCGACTCCTGCTCGGCTTTCGCGCGCTCACTCGCAACTTGCGCGCGAAGATCCTCTGCGATTTGTTGCGCCGAACCATGCAACGCCTTCGCCGCAGCGGCATCGCTCAACGCACTTTGACATTGCCCACGCAACGAATCGCGTTCAACTTTCGTCGCCGCAAGTTCCGCGTCAAGCGCATCACTCCCCGCCGCACGCGCACGCGCCGCGAGGTTCGCCATAAAGAAACCGATGACCCCGCCGACAACGCCGCCGAGGCCGATTCCCACCAACATTGAGATTCCATCCATGCGCGCATCCTACCCATCGCCGCCGCGCACGCGACTGGCAATTTCGCGACACTTCGACCGATGCGTTACCTCTCTGATCTCAGTGGAATTCTTGTGCTCGACAAGGACATTGGCATGTCAAGCATGCGCGCGGTGGAGATCGCGCGTCGGCGTGCGGGTCGTGCGAAGGCGGGGCATGCGGGGACGCTTGATCCGTTGGCGACGGGCGTGCTTGTCATCGCGTTTGGCAAGGCGACGAAGGCGATTGATCTGCTCATGGCGACTGAGAAGCGCTACGAGACTGATGTTGATCTCTCGGCGTTTACCGCGACGGATGATCGTGAAGGTGAACGGCGCGAAGTTGCGGTTGCGACTCCGCCGTCACGCGCGCAAGTCGATGCGGCGGTCGCTGCATTCCTTGGCACGATCTTGCAGCGTCCGCCTTCGTTTAGCGCCATTCATGTTGATGGAAAGCGCGCGTATCAACTTGCGCGCAACGACACGCCTGTTGAGTTGCCTCCACGCGCGGTCGTCGTGCATGAGATCGCAGTCCTCGACTATGCGTGGCCGACGGTGCGTGTTGCGATGCGCACAGGCAAAGGCTTCTATGTGCGCAGTTTCGCGCGCGATCTTGGCGCAGCGCTCGGCACTGGCGGTCATTGCGCAACACTTCGACGCACTGCGGTTGGACCGTTCACGACGCAGAACGCGCATCGTTTCGATGATCTGCCTGAAGCGATCGACGCGTCACATGTGATGACGCTTGAAGACGCGCTTACGCAGATGAATTTGCCGCTGTAACACTTGCTTGCATGCGACGCACCGAGCGATCTTCGAAGTAACTCGTGATCACAAACAGCGCCATTCCCGCAAGCAACAACACATCGGCAATATTGAACACCCACGGAAACACATCACCGGTGGAGTTACCTGGCCACTGATATCCGCCAGGAAGTCCCCAGTTCGGAAGCATGTACAGGAAGTCACGCACCGCGCCGTATTGGATGCGGTCAAACAGATTGCCAATTCCGCCTGCGAGAATCAAACCAATCGCGATGTGCGCGGCGTGCATGCGCGAACGCGTGCCACGAGCGAAGAGCATGAGCGCAGCGACAGTCGCAACCACGGTGAAGGCGATGAAGAGGCCGCGTTGTCTTTGACCGATGCCAAACACCGCGCCTTGATTGAGCACGAGACGAAAGTCGAGCAAGTCCCACGGCAGCGCTTCATAGCGCGCGTGATGCGGCACGAAGAACGACGCGTCTTCGAGCACGCGATCGCGCTCAAGTTCGACGGGGTAACCAGCGATAGTCGCGAAGGCCCATGCTTTCGTCCACAGATCGAAACTCAAGCCGACGACAAACACGCCGATGAGCGTGGCCCATGCCAATGGGGAACGCCATGAAGCGCGATCGCGTACTTGTTCGCCAGTTGATTGATCCATCAACGCACTCATCACTCAACGCGAGCCGCTGGTTTCCATGATGCGCTCAGCCTCAACCGTGTACTTCGCCCACGGCTTCGCTTCGAGACGAGCCTTCGAAATCGGCTTGCCCGACAACTGGCAGACGCCGTAGGTCTTGTTCTCGATGCGAAGAAGCGCTGCATCGATCTCCTCAAGAATCTTGCGCTCACCTTCAGCCATGCTGAGCGTGAAATCTTGGTCGTAGACATCGCTGCCCATGTCCGCCATGTGGTTAGGCATGTTGGACAGATTGCCATCGGGTGATCGAAGCGCCGCGTCTTCCATGCCGTTGAGCAAGCGCATAGCTGCTCGACGCTTCTCGAGCAAGAGTGCCCGATACTCATCGAGTTCTTTCTTCGTGAGTTTGGTCCTGATTTCAGCAATTTCCGCTTCGTTTGGCGGGACAATCACTGCGGCGGCGGCGGTCTTCGACTTCTTCGGAAGGATGATGCTCTTCTTCGAAATCGCTCGCACGCGACGACCGTTGATGAGCATGAACTCGCTGTTGTCTGGACCGCGCGCTTGCGCAACAGCAGCCGCTGCGGCCGCGACCGACTTGTGCACATTGAGATCGATCGGACCCTTCTTCGGAACGATCGGCGTTTCGAGAGGACCAGGCTTCGCGGCTGCGGCGTCCTTCGCTGCGGCGGCCTTGCCACCGGCCTTGCCACCGGCTTTGCCAATGGGCTTCACTGCGACCTCAACGGCGGACTTTGCAGGAGGGCCTTTCGCGGCAGCGCCCTTCGCAGGCACTGCTTTCGTCGGCGCAGGCTTAGCAGCAGGCGCGATCACGACGGCGGCTTTCGCAGCAGGCGTGGCTTTCGAAGCAGGCGCGGCTTTCGCAGCAGGTTTTGCGGGAGGCGCAACGGTCTTCGCGGCAACAGGTTTCGCGGTTGGTTTCGCAGCGACTTTCGCGGCGACCTTCGCAACTGGTTTCGCAGCGGGTTTCACGGCAGGCTTCGCAACTGGTTTCGCGGCGGGCTTCACGGTCTTCTTCGGAGTCCCCGTCTTTGCGAGCGCGCCCTTATGAATTGACTTCACAGGAGCCTTGGCCGCAGGCTTTGCAGGAGCTTTCATTGAAGCCTTCGAAGCCTTGGCTGGGGTCGCACCTTTGGCTGCGGCCTTGGTCGGTACTTTTTTCGTAGCCAAGAAATCTCCCTTTCGAAGGAGCGAACTCAGATCAGTCTCTTGTCAGTTGCGAATTGGTGCCAATTGGACGCAGGTACGACTCGCGCGCCGCACGCCCGTTGGGGGTGAGAGCGTAGCAAGGCATCGAGCACTCGTCAAAGGAGTGGAATGCGAAAGAGGGCGATTCGCGGCTTGATAAAGGGACTCTCTCACGCAGTCGACACGCTGAGTTCATCGCGAAACGCGCCCATTTTGCGGAACTTCGCCAGCCGTTGACGAACCAACGCTTCAGGGTTCACGCGCGAAAGTTCACGCAAGTGATCGACGATCCAGCTCGAAAGCGCATCGGCACTTGCACGCGGATCTCGATGCGCCCCACCAAGCGGCTCACGAATCACCGCGTCCACAAGCCCATTCTCAAGATTGCGCCGCGCCGTAAGCGCCAAGCACTCCGCCGCGCGGTTGTTGGTCTCTTCATTCGCCGACTTCCACAAAATCGCGGCACAGCCCTCAGGCGAAATCACTGAGTACCACGCGTGCTCAAGCATCGCCACGCGATCCGCCACCGCGATCCCTAGGGCGCCACCCGAGCCGCCTTCACCGATGACGATGCTGACAATCGGCGTGCGCAGCCGACTCATCTCCATCAAGTTCACGGCGATCGCTTGCGCCTGACCGCGCTGCTCGCTGCCCACGCCTGGATACGCGCCCGGCGTGTCAACCAGCGTGACAATCGGAAGCCCAAGTTTGGCGGCGAGTTTCATCTTGAGCAGCGCTTTTCGATAGCCCTCAGGATGCGCGCAGCCGAAGTTTGCGGCCACTTTCTCGGCGACCGTCTTGCCTTTGTTGTGGCCGATGAACATGCATTTCACACTGCCAATGCGCGCGAAACCAGTGATGATCGCAGCGTCATCGCCAAAGGCGCGATCGCCGTGAAGTTCGCAGAAATCACGGCAAATCAGGCTCATGTAGTCGGTGGTCTGCGGGCGCAGCGGATGGCGCGCAATGCGTACGGTTTGCCACGGCGTGAGGTCGGCGTAGATCTTGCTGAGCAATCCCGCGCGCGTGTTATTGAGTTGCGCGAGCTCGTCGCTGTAGCGCTCAGCATCGGCGCGCTCTTCGATCGCATCAATCTGACGCTCGATCTCAAGGATCGGATTCTCGAAGTCGAGTTGGTAGAGCGGACTGAAGCCTGGGCGTGCCATGGGTAGCGAGTGTATCGCCACGAATCCACGGCGCGAATCCTCGCCTTAACTCGCTAACCTTGCCGGCATGCAACCACGCCTCATTGTTGTTGGATTCGGAAATGTCGGTCAAGCGATCGTTCGTGGCGCCATTGCGTCGGGGCTTGATGCACCGAGCGAAATTGGCGCGCTCGACAGCGATCCAGCGCGTTGCATTGAAGCGCAAGAGTTAGGCATTCGCGTGGCGACGAAGGCGTGCCTTGCTGATGCAGAAGTGATCGTGCTTGCCGTCAAACCGCAAAGTTTCATCGCAGCGGCTGAATCACTCGCGCCAATCGGCGCCGATGGTCCGCTCGTGGTGAGCGTGATGGCCGGCCTTCGCAGCGCGAGTATTCGCCAAGCACTCGGTGGCCACGCGCGCGTCATTCGCGTGATGCCAAACACCCCTGCCGCGGTTCGTCGCGGGATCACCGCAATTGCCAACGATTCGGGTCTGAGCGCCGCAGATGTTGAACGAGCCGAGCAACTCTTCGCGTCCGTCGGCAAGACTGTGCGCGTGCCTGAACATCTCTTCGACGCCGTCACCGCCGCGAGCGGCTCAGGTCCCGCGTTCGTGTTTCGCTTTCTCGAAGCATGGATGCACGCCGCCGAAACAATCGGACTTCCGCCCGAAGCAGCCGAAATGCTCGCGCGCGAAACGCTCATTGGCAGCGCAGTGCTTCTCGACGACACACGCGAACGCCCCGAAGTGCTCCGCGCAAAAGTCACAAGCAAAGGCGGCACTACTGCTGCTGGCATGGTGAGTCTCGACGCGAGTCTCGACGCGCTCGTCATCAGCGCATTGACAGCCGCGCGAGATCGCGGCGCAGAACTCGGTCGCTGAGAGATGGGTTGATTCGCTGAGGCATGGGTTGATTTGTTCTTTGGGTGTCCGTGATTCGTGTGCAAGTCCAGTTTGACCTTGCACCGCTTTCGTGGAGACGATGTACGAACGAGTGGTGATGAGCACTGCCCGCCTTGCTGCGTTGTATCGCACGCATCGCAGCGTTCAAAAATCGCGGCGGCGGAAGTACCACACGCCGAAGCCGAGCACGACGCACTCAAATGCGAAGCTCGTGCCGACGACCCAACTCACGCTGCGTGAGTTCATTTCGTTCTTCATTTCGAGCGCCATTTTTCGCTCGCTTACGAAGCGTGATCGGAAGAAGCCGCGTTGGCGCCGCGTATCCTCGTCCTCGCCTTCCGCTGCATCTTCAACTGGAATGTCCGCGGACATTCGCAAGGCGCGTCCGACAAGATTCGCGGTTTCGGTGGTCTTCGGAACGATCGTCTTCAAGCCGTAGCACAGCGCGTGCGCGAGTTCCCAGTTGCCTTGATAGTTCTCTTGATTCTCGAGTTCGAGGCGAAGGCCATCCTTCGCGGCCTCGGTTTGCAGCGACTCGATCTTCGCGGTAATCCCCTCGATTTCCAGGCGATTCGCAGTCTTTCCCGCCAGCGAGAACTGCTCGCCTGCGTGGACAAGAAAGATGAAGATCCAGAAGAGCAGCGTCACGATCACCGACGCAATCGGCGAGCGCGTCACGACGCCGACAACGGCTTGCAACGCGAAGAGGTAACTGAAGAACACCACCATGAGCGGCACGACGACAAAGATGCCGATCTCCCATGCGCCGCCGCGAATTCCCAACACCAGAAATGCAAGCACGGCAAACACGGTGACTTGCAACGCTGTGAAGAGTAAACCTGTCGCAAACTTCGTGAGGAATAAGCGCGTGCGACCGATGGGCTTTGAGAGCATGGTGTCGACGCCGCCTGATGCGAGATCAGGGAACATCGATGCGGTTGAAAGCAGCGCGAGAATCGTGGACAGCCACGCGAGCCAGATGCTCACACCGAGCGTTGCGATGATCAACTTATAGAGTTGGCCATCAGGGAACAACTTGATGGTGATGCCTGGAATCGGCAGTTTGTAGCCAAAGATTGAGATGCCGCTGTCATCAAGACCAATCGTTGCGACCGCGCCCATGATGAGCGCGTTGAGTGCGAGCGCGACCCAAAAGAGTTTGCGCGCGTTGAGTTCACGATACGCCGAGACGAACACCGCACATGTTTGCACGCAGTAGTCGGTGAAGGTGAGGCGCGGGAGATCCGCGCGTGCGTCGTTGGAGTGATCGTGATTCATTGCGAACCTCCTGCGCGCAGCGACGGTCCCGCACCAACAGCATGCGCGCGTCCATCACCATCGCGCACGAGCCGAATGAATAGATCCTCCAGTGATTCACGGGTTTCCGTGACACCGATGATCGCAATGCTTTCTGCGCGCAGTCGATCAATCAAGTGCTGCACGAGCGATTCATCGTCGCTCTTGAACTCGATGAAACTGCGATCGCGCTCAATCATCGCCGCGCCAAACTCCGCGCTCCACGCAGGCAGCGCGCCACGCACAGTGACTCGCCAGCGACAACTTTCTTGCGTGAGTTCCGCAAGTGAACCTTGTCGCACGACCTTTCCCTTCAGCATGATGGCCACGCGATCACACACGCGTTCCACTTCGCCAAGCAAGTGACTGTTGAGAAACACCGTGCGCCCTTGATTGCGCATCGCGATGAGCACATCGCGAATCTCATGACGACCGACAGGATCAACACCATCAGTCGGCTCATCAAGAATCACAAGTTGCGGATCATTCACAAGCGCGGCCGCAAGACCCGTGCGTTGCTGCATGCCTTTGGAATAGGTACCGACGCGACGATCACCCCACGAGCCCATGCCGACGACTTCGAGCATTTCCGCCGCACGGCTGCGACGAGCTGCGCGGCGCATCAAACCCATCGCGCCGAAAAACTCAACACATTGACGACCAGTGAGATAGGTGGGAAATCGATGATGCTCAGGCAAATAGCCCACG
>QWPU01000086.1 GCA_003671065.1 Planctomycetota bacterium
TCCATTGCGATTGCTTCGCGTCTTGATCGATCCTGGTGAAAGCGGCTACGAATCGATGGGCGATGTTGGACTCACACCCAGCGGCTCACTTGGAGCGCTGACTCGAGTGTCGCCGCGTTTCATGCTGCCCGATGGTTTCGCGTTTGATCTTCCGCGCGGTGATATCGTCATCGAAACGACGAGTGAACCGATTGGTCGCGACGCTCCCGTGCAACCGCGCGTGACATTCATCAGTGCGCGTGAGAGCGACACGCGCCTTGTTGAAGCTCGCACGCTTCGCATCGTTCCACTGCGTATTCGTGCGGGAGAAGCGGTCACGCGCGAAGTCACGCTCACGCTTGACCGCGAGTGCGACATCATCGGCGTCATCGTGAAGGGCGGCGCGTTCGTTCGAGCGATTGACCTTGCGCATCACGACGCCACGGGATGTGCGAGCGCGATCATTGCGATCAGTGATTTTCGACTGAGTCTGAGCGAACCGTGGCTGCTCGCTACGCCGATGCACGCGGAAGCTGGCTCAACGATCGAGGCGCGTTTCGGTTTCGACAACACTGAGCAGAACCCCCTGCAACCCGCGAAACCGCCGCGCGATGTCGTCGGCGGTCTGCCGCCTGATCACGAAGATGCGAGCGTGGTGATTCTGTTGAGTCCGCGCAACGCGAGATGACGAAGATCGATCCAGCGCGCATACTGCACGCGTGCTGACTGAACTCACGCGTCCATCACATGCCGTCATTCTGCAGAGCGATCTTCTGATGCGCGCAGGATTCGTTCACGCGTTTTCAACAAGACTCGGTGGCGTGAGTGCTGCACCGTTTGACGCGCTCAATCTGCAATCGACGCAAGCGAACGCGCGCATCGCAGCTCCTCACGCGCGCGACAACGATGCTGCGATTCGCGAGAATCACGCGCGTTTCGCGTTGGCGGCTGGACTTGCGCGCGACGCAACAGTTGCCGATGTAAGTCAAGTGCACGGATGCGCGGTCATCACTGCGAGTGAGGCCTTGCGTGAACGCACCGCGGCCGACGCGATCACTAGCGCGTGTGGCGGTCATGCGGTGCTGATTCGTATTGCTGACTGTGTGCCGATTCTGATTGCGTGTTCAAAGACGGGATCGATTGCCGCAGTGCACGCAGGTTGGCGTGGCGTGGTTGCGGGTGTGGTGCCTGCGGCGTTTGCAGAACTTACGAAGCTTGGTGTTGATCCACGCGACGCGATCGCTGTCATCGGTCCGTGCATTCGCGCGCCGCACTTTGAAATCGGCAGTGAAGTCGCCGATGCGCTCGCGAGCGCGGATCTCGCCTCGTCAATCATCGCACCCGGCGTGCACGGACCGAAGCATCACGCTGATCTCGTGCATGCAGTCATGCTGCAACTCACGCGCGTCGGTGTTGATGCGCACAACATCGACGCCGATCCACCATGCACCTACGCCGACGCGCGTCGCTTCTACAGCTTTCGCCGCGACGGCAGTGCAAGTGGACGACTCGCCGCGCTCATTGCGCCGCGCGCGCTGTAGGCATCGTGGGCATCATCCAACCTTCACCAAGCAACACATCCGCGCGCCGACTCGGTGGATCAACTTCAAGCATCACAAGTTTTCCATCGCGCACTTCGCCTGTCACTGTTGTCAGGCACGCCGCGTGCAATCGAAAGCGCGCGTTCCATTTCGCTGGCCACGCAGGCAACACGAGAATCTTCGCGCCCACAGTTTGAACCAACATCTCTTGCACCGTGGTCAGCAAATTTCCGCCATGGCACTGATCAGGCAACCAATCGAAGTTCGGTCCCCAATTGGTTGGATAGCGAAACGCTGGATTCGTGTTCGCAAGTTTCGCAAGCACATTCGCAGCAGCTTCATCAGCAAGACCCAAGCGCGCGGCTTGCATGCCGTCTTGCGTCCAACCGTGCGTCATGCGTTCAACGCGCGCGGCGTAACTCGCGCGTCCAATGTCGAGATGCTCCCGACCAACTCCAACTCCATTGAACGGCCACACCGCATAGAGCTCCGGGTTCTCGCAATTACTTCGCACGGGATCGAACTTCTCAGCGGGCGACAATCGCAATCCATCACTAGTGAGCGGCATCGCAGGACATGCCGCACGCACGCGTTCAAACAACTCGCGATCACTCGCGTTAACACTCGAAGTTGGAAGCGCGCACAAACGCGCAGTAATCTCGCGTAATCCAACGACTGTCGGCAGATCGTTCACTACGCCGCTCCAGTAAGTTTCGGCTGATTGCGTGGGCGTGATGACGAGCACGCCGTTGGCATCGCGCGCAAATCGCGCGTCGAAATACGCAAGCACTTCACGCGCAATCGGCAGCGTGCGCTCGCGAAGCAGTTGCTCATCACCGCAGTAGTCGTAGTGATCAAGCATCATCGCCACCAACTCAGGTCCTTGATTCCACGCCCATTGCCAGTAGGGACACTGCACGACATTGACATCAATGCCATCGCGATTCCAGCCGTAATCACCATTGCCGTAGGTCGCGAATGTCGTCATCGTTTCAGGAAAGTACGCGCCGCTCACACCGTGATAGAGCCTCGCACGCGCGCGGCAACCTTCAAGCGCACGGAAGTAGAAATCGAAGAGCGACTTCATGCGATCACCGTCGCCGCGCGCGAGCATGCCGTGATAGATAAGTCGCGTGTTCTGCCACCAATAGTCGCCGCCCCAATTGCGGAAGTCCTCGTTGAAAGCGACGCCGTTCACGAACTTCGGCGCGACCGTGAAGATCGATCCGTTGAACTTCGCAGGAAACTCCCCCGCTGTTGCCGCGAGCGTGACGGCTCGTTGCGCGGCGAGTGCTTGCGAAAGCGTCGCGCGTTGACCGCCAACGATTTCCGATGATGATTCAACGGCAACACCGTTGAGATAGATGACCACGCGTTGGGTGAGCGCGTCATAGGTCAACGCAACATGCGTAAGCACCGTCGGCATCACGACGGCCGTCGTCATCACGGTGATGTTGCCAACTATGGCGCGCAGCTTTCCATCTTGAAGATCAAACAGGAATCCATCGCTGCCTCCCGCGGTCATCTTGTCCGCGATGCGGCATGTTGCGTGCGCCTTGTTGACAACGATCCAACCTTCGACCGTGAATGATCCTGTGCTCACAAGTTCCTTCGTGAGTTTCGAAGTTGATCCACTCTGTCGTGCAACCACGATGCCGAGGCCAGAGGAATCAATTCCGTGCTGCGGGATTGCAGCGATCGCTTCTGGTGAAGCTGCGTTTGATGCAAAGCGCAACACGCGAATCTCGCCGTCGAAACGATTCTGCGCATTCGAGTCAAAGCCGATACGCAACGGATGCGCGTTGTCGATCACGCTCGGCGCAACGACATCAGCGAAGACCCAACTCGAGGCGAAACGCTCGCGAGCGGATGGTTGCACGCGCGCGACACTAGCATCAAGCAGCGCTCTCCACGCATCGACGCTCGTCGTTGTCGCGCACGCCGCCTTGATGATGATGTCAGCCGTGAGGAGCGCTTTCGCCGACACAATGCTCGACGAATCACGCCGATGAAAACCATCCGCGCTCATACTTCCACCGAATGTTCGATGCAACAACGGATCACTAAACGACGCCGCAATCAATGAGAGTCCTTGATGCGCAAGCGTGAAGGGCACAATCGAATGCTCATTACGGTGATACCACACGACCGCGCTCGATTCGCGTTCAATCGGGATGATCACATCGGCCGACTCTTTCACTTCCATCGATGCAGGTGCATCGCGCATCACCCACGCACTCTTGAGTTCCGCGCCCGCAAGTTGATGCTCGCTCGTGCGCCAACATTCAAGCGTCGCAGTGATCTGCCGAGGGCGGGCGCTCTGCAGTTGCACATGAAGCGCCGAGAAAGCAGCGTCGGTGGTAACGCGCAGCGAAGCCTCGCTTCCGTCAACTCCAGTCGTGATCGTGATCGCGTTCTCAGCGAAGGACATGCGCTGCACAAACGAAGCAACTTCCAGCGGCGGATCGCACGAAATGCGCACGCGTCCAAGTTTGAGCAATCGCTCGGCCTCACTGAACGCATCGGTGTGCGAGAGCAACAGCACAAGATCGCCGTTGCTTTCAACCCACACATTCGCACCAAGCGTCCCATCACCAATCGGCATTGAACCTGCGGCAGTTTCACCAATCGAAGTCCAGATGATGTCGTTCGCTGTGAGTTCATCGCGCGCACGATCCGCTTGAAGATCAGCGTGAGAGACACGCGTCACAATGCACGCGGCGAGTAGAAGCGTGGTGCGGACAACAAGACGACGAGCAGCACACAATGTGGTGAGAAGTTCCATGCGCGAAATCTTCGCGGAAACAGCGCAGAGATTCAGGCGCATCGCTGCGCCGTGGCAAATTTGAGAACAAAATCCAACTGAAAGGAAGATGCCCGATGAGATTGCAACGCACGCTAGATCTGCTCAAAGACAAGAACTTCGAATCAGTCGTTCTCTGCGGCTCATGTGGCGCGCAAGAGGACCAGTACTACGACGAGCTCGTTGACGCGGGCTACATCGACGAACTTGACGCGCGCGATCGCGAAGCCGGCTGCCATGCGTCTTAGGCGCGAGCTGGCTCACGATGGCCCGCGCTGACCGATGTCGGCTCATGCTCGTCGCCTTACTTGCGCAATTGAATCATCGCGCTGCACGCCTCATCGCACGCTTTCGCCATCGCATCGCCGCCCTGATTTGTCGCGGCTAACACAGCGAATCCCTTCTCAGGCGCGATCCATGCGGAGCAGTACCACACGGTGTTCGAGCCGCTGTGCGTGAGTACGCGTCCACCCCACGGTCGATCGAGCACGAACCATCCGAGTGCTTCTCGCCGCGTCGTTTCGCCTGATTTTTCCCCAAGTTTTTCCCATGGTTTGTGCAGATATGCAAGTTGCTTCGCCGCGCCTTCGAGGTCCTTCGGCGCCGTACCGCCAAGTTGAAACGCAATGAACTTTGCCCACTCGCCCACTGGCATGTGCAGCGTTGCTGCGGGCGCGATGGATTGCGGATTGTCGACATCCGACTTCGCACCACTCGCCGAGTGACCCTTCGGTGATGCTGCGTCAACGAGCGAAGGCGCGCCAAATCCATAGTGGACGATTCCGAGTGGCGCGAGCACGCGTTCAGCGAGCAGCGTTTCGTAACTCGCGTTCGCACTGCTCGTCGCAGCATGCGCGGCCTCACACATACGACCGACAATTGCGTAGCCTTGATTCGAATACATCTGCGTGCCACGCGGTTGCGCGAGTGGCTTCGCAAGAATTGCATCGGTAAACGCAATGCGACATTCTTTCGGCGTCGCTTCACACTTCCACGCCGCGCCCCACGCCGCCGCATCGGGCGAGCCTGGCGCGCCGCCGCGATGACGCAGCAATTCCTCGAGCGTCACCGCCTTCCAGTCCGCGTGCATCGTGGCGCTCTGCGCGCCGAGCACATCACCAACCGTCGAGTTCCATTGCAACGCGCCTTCAGCGACGAATGTTGCAGCGAGCGTTGCCGTAAACGCCTTCGTGCATGAGCCGAGATGCATGCGATCAGTCGTCATGATCGCGTCAATCGCGCCTTCCGCGCGCACTCCGTCCGCCGCGATTTCTACAACCCCATCCTTCGTCACCATCGCAATAACGAGCCCTTTCATCGAGTGTTTCGTACGAATATCGCGCGCGATGTCTTCAAGCGACGCTGTGCTCACACACACGAGCATCATCAACTTCATCGTGGCCGTGGTTATGGCAAGCATCATGGCCGCAGCGTACGCTTTCACTGTGACGAGCGAGAAAACCGAAATCATTCCACCGCTCTCTACGAAGCCATCCGCACGCGAACGCGCGCAGGGAATTGTGCGCATCGGTTCAACCACCGTGCTTCGCTTCGCCACCGAACGCGATGGCGCGAAGTTCATCGACATGCTCACGCGTTCGCACGACCACCTCCTTCCGTGGATGCCACGACCCGCGCGCGGCAACGAACCAACTTTCGGCAATCGCTTTGCACGCATGCTTCGACCTGATGCCGAAAGCCTCGGTCAAGTGCGTCTGCTCATCTGCGCGCGCGATACTGATCGCATGCTCGGCGCGTGTTCTCTCGGCGGAATATCCGATTGGCCAAGTCTTCAGTGTCATGTTGGCTATTGGCTTGCGCACGATGCCGTCGGTCACGGCTTCATGCGCGACGCGCTCAGTGCGATGCTCGATCACGCTTTCGAAACGCGCGGGCTTCATCGTGTCAGCGCGAACATCATTGCTCACAATCGCCGCAGCAACTCGCTGGTCAACGCGCTCGGCTTCAGCAAAGAAGGCATTGCGCGGGGACTCATTGAAATAGACGGTGCGTGGCGCGATCATCAAGTCTGGTCGATGCTTGCAAGCGAGTGGCGCGATGGCTCGCTCGATCAAACGAGCGCTGCACCAAAGTCACGAAAGAGCGCGCGAGAACGCACAATCGCAGCGCAAAAATCCATCTGCACCAACATCAACAGCATGGTTGCGAAGAGAACTCGCACAACCGCTTGCGATGATCGCGCGCATGCCGTACCTTCCCCGCCTCAGCGCGCGAAGTTCGCGCTGCAACGCAAAGTCAGCAACGGGCCTGTAGCTCAATTGGGAGAGCGCTTCCATGGCATGGAAGAGGTCGTCGGTTCGATCCCGATCAGGTCCACTTCAACACACGCCGCAGGTCACACGACTTGCGGCGTTGTTGTTTTTCGACGGGCGAACATGATGAAGGACGACGGCTTGATCGACCCTTCACTCGGTGCTACCAAACGCAGTTGAAAGTTCCATTCGCGTTTCAAGTCGTCATCGACACAGATTTCATTGCCGGCGATTGCTTCGCGAAGCCACGAGGACCGATGGCGGTTCCCGTGAAGACCTTCTTGTCGCAGCTTGTGCGACTACAGGCGACGCGAGTGCAATCAGACGGAAGCCCTCCGTCACGGAAGCCGCATGCCTTCGTAGATCACATCCATCATTGATGCGCCGACCGTGGTCGAGTCGTTGGTCACTTCCCAGAGCATCATGCCGCCGAGACCTTCTTGGTTTGCGTAGTTCACTTTCGCGCTCACTGACTGTGGGTCGTCGTAGGAGATGAAGCGCTTGGTGGTTGGCGAATACAGATACGGCACCTGTGCGACTGTGTCCCAGTAGCGGGTGTAGCCACCAGCGCCCGTGAAAGTGCCGCCTGAATACGTCAAGTATCCGTTTGAAAGCAGCCAACTGAAGGGCACGAGCCCCTCGCCTGTTGGATCCCATGTTGCCGCGGTTCCAGCTTGACCGAGTCCGTTTCCACTTGGACCAGGCTCAACAGCGCTCCAGCATCGACCGTAGAGTGGCACGCCCAAGACGATCTTGTTTGGCGCTACTCCGCCGCTGCCTTTCAGTCCATTCAGATAGAGATTTGTGGCTCCAGTCACCGACCAATTGTCCGTTCCAGCATGCGTGTCGACATTCACCATCGGTGCGTTGAGACCCGTGTAGGCATCCCATCCGCCGTGGAAATCGTAGGTCATGATATTGATCCAATCGACGATGTCCGCGATAGCAGCGGGGTCGATGTTGGCGATGTTGCCGTCTCCTGCTGGCGCCGCAATAGTCAAGTAATATGTTTTTCCGTCGAGCCTCGATTGTCGGTCCAACTCGTCTCGCAGCGCTTGCAACAGCAACAGATAATCCGCACCATCGGTCGCAGGATTGGCGAGCGCGTTCTGATTGATTCCGCCGCCGCCTGGATATTCCCAGTCAACATCGATGCCGTCGAAGCCGTAGCGCGCGACGACATACACCGCAGACTTGGCGAAATCGAGGCGCTTCTGAGCGCTTCGTGCAATCGAGAAGAATGGTGACGAGAGCGTCCATCCGCCGATCGAAACCATTGTTCGCAATCTGCTGTGCGACTGCTTCAACTCTTGCAAGCGCGCGAAGTTGCTGCCAGCTCGAAACACGGGAGACATCGTGAGCGCTTCGGCTGCAGAGTCTGCTCGCACATCGGCCCACTCGTCGAACAGCCCAACGCCCGCGCTGAGCACTGTGCCTGGAGGCTGCTGCAAGAACGGCGTGTAATCCGCGTAATCCCATCCACGATACTCCGACACGATGTGATCCCACGCTGCGGGCATTGTGCGATCAAGCGGAATGAGGAACGCATAGTTGATCACGTTGATGCGATCTGCACGCACGCTCGTTACCGGGAAATTCGTCTGATAGATTGCCCAATTTGGGTAATAGCCCACGATCTTGCGCTGCTCGACCGTTGGCATGCGCTCGTAGCCACCAGGTCCAGTAGGAGCGCAGAGTCCCCACGCACCGAGCACGATCGCGAGGTCGGTTGCGTTAGTGATTCCGTCATCGTTGATGTCATACGCTGATGGCTGGCCCCAAGCGCTGAGCACTGACGCAAGGTCAGTCGCGTCAACGCTGCCGTCGCCATTGCCGTCGGCTGGGCAGTTCGTAACTCCGAGCGCGAGAGTCGCGGATCCAGTGCCGCTCGCGTTGGTCGCTCGTACTGCGATGGTGAAAGTGCCTGCAATTTGGCTAGTTCCAGAGATCAAGCCGCTTGAAGTGGAAACCGCAAGCCCCGCGGGGACTCCCGTTGCACCGTAACTCGTTGGGCTGTTTGTCGCGATGATCTGATACGCGAACGGCTGCCCGATGCTCGCCGTCGCGGTCGTCGCACTCGTGATCACAGGCGCGCTCGCGCTCGACCCTCCGCTGAAGATCAACCCCGTCGGAGCAACACCTGGAGTCGTCGTGGTGAAGACACATCCGATGTCTGCCGATGCGCCAGGCGCAAGTGCTCCGTTCCAAGAAAGATTCACAATCGTGTAGTGATTCTCAACGTGCGAACCAACGGCGCCATCCCATGCGCTCGTGATGTTCGCACCCCAATCGAATTGCAGCGTCCACCCTTGCAGCGTCTGCGCTGTGTCATTGGTGACATGAAAGACCCCTTCGCCTCCTGTGGTCCATTGGTTCGTGAACGAAAATGTCGCGCCACCGTGTGAAGGCGCAGTTGCGAAGAATGCAGAGACGAGTGCGAGTAGTAGTTTTCTCATTGGCATGAACCCCAGCCTTGTAGAACGATGGTGAGATCCGACGCGTCTGTCACGCCGTCGTTGTTGAAGTCGTATGGCGAGGTTCGACCCCACCAATTCAGAATGGACAGCAGATCGATTCCGTCAACGAACCCATCAGAATTGCCGTCGCCCTGACATGGACGCACCGTCAATGTCAGTAGTTTGACGCCAGTGCCATTGGCATTGGTGGCGTAAATCGATGCGACACAGAGCGCTGCAGTTGTTGGGACTCCCGAGATCTCGCCGCTCTTGGAGTTGACCGAGAGACCATCGGACAATCCTGTCGCGGAGAATGATGTGGGTTGACCAGTCGATGTGATTTGATAGGAAAACGCTTGTCCGACAGCGAGATTCGCACTCCCAGGGCAATCGACAATCGGTAACGGAGAACTGCCGCCGCCGAACGCGCTCACATTCGCGGGTTGCAAATCGCTCGGTGCAAACGTTGCAACGAAGCCGAGATCGACAAACTCGCCAGGCGCAATCGCGCCGTTGTACGAAGCATTTCCCACTGTGTACTGATTGCCGACTTGGCTCGTGATCGTGCAATCCCACGCGCTTGTGATTTGCCCCGTCCAATCAAACTTCAGCGTCCATCCTTGAATCGCGTGTTGAGTGTTGTTGGTGACACGGAAACTACCTTGACCACCGCCAGTCCACTGACTCGTGAGAGCGAAAGTTGCAGCGATCGACACGATGGGTGGCGCAGGAGATTCGCCGTAGTCCACTCCGCCGAAGTCAAGATCGCTCGTCGAAAAGAATACTTCTCCAACTGGATCGATCCGTTGCCACGCGACATAGAGCACATGGCGCCCGACTCGTTGGGGAAACTGCAGCGTCATGAAATAGTTCGGTGCGTCTGTTCCGCATTGACACGGGTCGCCTCCGCCGTTGCTTCCGTCGTTACAAGGGTCAGCAAGCGTTGCGGTCTCGCCGCCTGGAATCTCAACTAAGTCCGCCCACTTCAAAGGCTGCGTTGGGTCGTATCCATCGCGCGTTATGAATGCCGTGAAGAAACTCGGTTCATGCACGGTAGCCGCGTGAAATCGGCACACTCTCGGGCCCGCAACGACCGATGTCGCAATCCAATCGGTGCGCGCGAGATTAAGCCCCGCGTATTTGATTTGACCAACTCCAGGAAGTTGTCCATCAGGAATCACCGCGGGATAGTTGTGATCAGGGATGTTGCGACTGACTTCGTGCCAGTCATAAAACGCCGCTGCTCCTCCAACCGCAACCGC